>JADGDY010000241.1 GCA_016744655.1 Bacteroidales bacterium
GACCTATCCAAAGTGCTATTTTATCTTTTTTCTTTCCGATGAGAAATATCAATAATCTTAATACAGCAAAAAAAGTAATAGTTAGAGGAGCGATTAAAAAAGAAAAGAAAATAAACAGTAAAAAATAGGCGTAGACAGGGGAGACTGTCTTCATCATTCCATAAGAACCATAAATTACTTCTCCAGCAGCTGGGTCTTGGGTTTGGAAAATGATAGTTTGTTGAGATTTTTCCGAGACAAATTCACCTTCGCCATTGGAAAAGAACTTTGTATGTCCTTGTCGCTGCATATTTTTCAAAAACAAAGTGTCTCCTCGATGCCAAATCTTCCTAATAGTTTTAAGCTGTTTGAAGAATTTTATGGACTTGAATTTGAAATTGGTACTGATGTAATACCCTGTCAAATCTTGGCTGGAATGCTGGATATTTGTTGTTTTCGATATTGCTTCCTTTTTAGGGGAATCTAGAAGCTGAAATTCCATAACCAATCTGGATATTTCAGATAAGATTTCTTGGTCATCGCCATTCATCATTACGGCATAGCCTAAGTTTTGTTCAAGTAAATATTGAAAGTCGGAGTTGCTTCCTGGTAGACTTCCTCCATGACCTCTATACTCGTATCCTTTGCAAAAAGTAGGATTATTGGCCAAGCCATAAGATTTAAATGCTTGGGTATGCTCAAGGACTAAGCTCTCATTTCTATGCATTCTTTGAATAGACTCCTCTGAAATGATTTGTTTACCATCTACCTTGCCTTTGTTGAGGAAGAACTGAAGTAATTTCGCCAGTTCTTTCGGAGAACCGGTTAATGCTGCGGAAGGACGATAGAGTACATGGAAATAGGGCATTTTAATGCCATTATCATAACATTGTGCTCCTATTTTATCATATTCTTGGCTGCGAAGAAAAGTCATGTTTTGAATGCCTAAGGGTTTAAAGAAATTCTGATTTACATATTCTTCATAGCTTAAGCCAGAAATACTTTCTACAATATATGCCGCCAAACTCATGCCGAAATTGCTGTATTGTATTCGAGTTCCTGGGGCATATTTGGCAACTCTACTATCTGGATAGAATTCCAACGATTCTTTTAAGGTTTTAGGTTTAGAGTCATTACTGGCCAACTCAGCCCATGTCCAATCTCGAAAACCACCACTATGTTCTACCAGATTTTCTATTCTCAAAGGATAGTCCTCTTCCCACTGATTTGTTATTTCTACTTCGGGAATGATATCGCTAACCTTATCTTTTAAATCTAACTTTCCCTCTTCTTCTAATTTTAATACTGAAAGTCCAACCAAAAGCTTTGAGATAGAACCCAATCGAAACATGGTATTTTCATTTACCTCAAGATTATTTTCCCTGTCGGCTTTGCCCATTCCTGTTAAAAGAACAATGTCGTCACCAGATACCAGAACTAGCCCAGCCCCAGGAATATTGTTTTTTACTAAAATACTTTCAATGGAATCTTGCAGAGCTTCTAGAGTTTCAGGGACCTCATTTTTATCGTTTTCTTGTCCAAAGCTCAGTGAAATACTCAATAGAAAAAACAGTAATATTGATAGATTCTTTCTCATTTTTTTAAGTTTAATTACTCATTTACTGAGCAGGAAGATTAGTGGTGACTCTAATACTTAGAAGTCAAAAATGTTATTATATGCTATATTATTGACATCTAAACAAATAAATGGTTACATATACCAATCATCAAATTGAGTTTGGCAAGAAATTCTTTGATATAAAAGCATATGCACAAAAAAAATCATTTTTTATTTGTAAGGTGAATGGTTCTGATACTAATTGCTTTAATAGAGTAGATAACCAATAAAACAACTGAAATAGTCATACTGGCAAGCCCTATTAATAATATTGGGATGATTAAAAAACTGGCTATGGTAAACCAGGTTAAAAAACCCACTAGAGTGAGAAATAAAACACTGATATATAAGCCACTAATAGCATAACTTAATCTTTTTAGTTGCTCTATCTTCCGTGTGATTACCTTATTTTTAATCGTATTTTCAGACTTTAAGATTTTTACTTCTTCATTGAGTGCCACAATGAAATGGCTTGTAGAAAGAATAAGAAGAGCAATACCCGGAAGCAATGAAATTGGGATATACCATTCCATAATTAAACCATTTGAGTAGTATTGCAATCAGAAGTATTGCTTTTTGTTTCTTCCATATCAAACCACCATTTATTGTCCTTTTTCTGTTTTCCATAACCTAATAAATCATCACCCCAGACTATCAATTGATTAAAAATAGGCAATGTTCTAATGGTCCATCTGGCCAAGTCATGAATTAGGCCTTCCGATTTATTAAATGGGCATACTTTTATACAATTACCACAACTTGAACCATGAGGGTTTGAAAGTCTGAACTTTGAACAGCTAGCATAATCAAAACCATATTTTTTATAGCCATTGTGGATAATCTTTTCATCATCATGAGCGATAGCTTGGGAAGGACACTCTTTCGCACATTTCTTACAAACTTTACAAAACTCTTGAACTCCAAATTTTATCGGTTTATCAATAGCCATCGGCATATTGGTAAGAACCACCGAAGCTTTAAAACGGCTGCCCATGCTGGGGTTGATAACAATACCGTATCTCCCCATTTCTCCAATGCCTGCCAACTCTAATAGAGGAGGAACAATTACTTGGTAGTCTAATAAATGATTGTCTTTAGCTTCAAATCCTTGCGATTGAATATATTTGGCCATTGCACTTGCAGTAAATGCAGCTTTGGAGTATGACATATAACTTTGTGCCCCAGATATCCAATCTTTTCCATTGGAGGCTTCCAAAGTATCATAATCTTGGTCAACAATGATACAGATGGCGTATTTATATTTTTTCTCTACCGGATTTCCATTTTTATCATGACTATAATAGGCATAATCTGGAATTTCACAAATTCCAACCAAATCAGCTCCCATAAAGGTTCCATAGCTTTTAATATGTCGTGAAACCACATTTATATCATTGTTTAATGGTTTGGGTTCACCACTAGGCTTAGCCATCATTTTACTCATAGAAGATTTTGGAGACCCAAAAGGAGTTTTGCCCATTTCTGGTTTCATTCCTGCTTTTCCGAAAGAGCCTCCCATTTTGGGCATGCCAGGCATTTTTCCTGATTCAAAAAAATAACTCATGATAGATATATCAATACATGATTTTGCTTTCTCAGCAGGACCTTTTATTTTCGAGCCATAATCACCTCGTGTAGCTCTATTAAAACCAGTTTTACGCTCATCAAAGCGTTCTATTTCTCCTACTATTTCTGTTGTTGGCTTTTCTATCTCTTTATAATTTGAAATGGAGTACTTACCTATTTTAGATTTACCCTCTAATATTTTTGATGTTTTATTGTCTTTGCTCATCTTATTTAGTTTTAAGGCTAATAAATTTCTAATTCTTAGCAATTATTGATAAGGCAAAGTACAGGTAATCGAAGGCTTTAAAAAAGGTCAACTCTTATCAGAAAGAGGTAAATGTGTAACCAATTGCATTTTTTTTAAAAATTCAGTCGGACTTGTTTTGGTATGTTTGGCAAAATACTTCCTGAAATTTGTAGATTCATCAAATCCAAGTTTAAAACCCACTTCCTTTACGGATAATGAGCACATAACCAATTGTTTTTTTGCTTCTAGTATCACGAAATCATCAATTAGGGCTTTTGCAGTTTTATTTGCCATATATTTACATATGTCATTGAGATGTTTATATGAAATATTCAACTTCTGTGCATAGTCTTTTGCATTACGTGTTGATATATAATCTTGTTTTAGTAGATTCTGAAATCTATAAAAGTAGTCTTGGTTTTTATTATAGGGCTCTTCTCTCACAAAGTTATCTGCAATACTAAGAAGGTAATAAGTTAATAATGCGCCTATTTGATGAGTTTTTACCGAAGTGTTTTTATCTTTAACCTCTTTTAAATTAGATAGTAATGTTTGATTTGCTTTAGGCTTATTAAATATTAATTGATTCTTTGTATGCTTATACAAAAATGGAATTTTACTGATACTTGCTGCGGTAAAATGTTTCTGTAAGAACTCTTCTGAAAATATTAAAATATAACCTGAATATTTAGCTTTTTGGTCGAATGCATGCACTTGGTCATTAGTAATAATTAAACAGTCGTCCTTTTTTAATTGAGCCAATTTAAAGTCGACCAAATGGTTTACTTCTCCTGCTGTAATGATAAGGATAGCGAAAAAGTCAATTTGATGATATTGATAGAGAATGTCTTTATAGAATTTATCAGTAACAGTGTGGAAACTGTTCAATACTGTCATTTTAAAGCCTTTGGTGTCGGTATCAGTTTCGTATCTATACTTGACCTTTGGTATTTCTCTTTTCATAAATACTCAATCTTATCAGTTTAATCTAAACAAGAATAATTCACTAAAAATACTCAAATTCATGAATATGCAACAAGTAAATATGTAACCTCCTCTAGAAAGGTTTGAAATATGTCTAAAAGATAAGAAATGGATTAAATATATACTCAAGAAAAGGAAAGCCCAATTTCCATTTTCAGAAAACTGGGCTTTCATTGTTTATTTACAATGACTTCCTTTATCCGTATCACAAGTAGATTTTACTTCTTGCTTTGAATGTTCAGCAGTTTTATTATCCGTTTCTTTTATTTCTTCAAACTGAATATTACAGCATGATTTCTCTTTTTTCTTCTTCTTAAATAGTCTCATTTTCTTTGTTTTATAGTAAATTAAATAAATAGCCAGAGATGCTTGCCACTAAAAATATCACCACAATAAATGATATGAGCAATTTTCTCTTAAATATTTTTGCCAACATGGTCATTTCTGGAATGGCCATTCCTGCACCTCCAATAATTAGAGATATGGCGGTACCCATTCCCACTCCTTTTGTGATTAATGACATGGCAATAGGAATGGCTGTTTCCGCTCTTATATAAAGTGGAATTCCTATAATAGCAGCAATAGGAACAGCAAAGAAATTTCCTTCACCAGCATATTTTGCTATGGTTTTTCCTTCGGGCATATATCCATAAATAGCAGCTCCAACACCTACACCAATAAATAAATAGAGGAGGATAGGTTTTAAGGAATCCCAACCTGCCTTCAAGGAAATGGAAACCTTTCTACCTAATGGTAGCGTTTTTCTCACGTCAAAGCCATTGTTTTCATCTGCTTTGCTCCCCGACACTTTTACATTACGGACTTGGCTTTCGAATCCTAATTTTTCCAGTAAAAAACCAAATAATATGGATAATACAAAAGCCAAT
>JADGDY010000062.1 GCA_016744655.1 Bacteroidales bacterium
TTATGTAAACACCAATATGTAATGAACGTTGCTTCAATTGCGAGTGCAAAAGTACTGCTTTATTTAACTTATCCTAATGTAATTGGAGATTAGTTTGCGCTATAAAATGTAAGTGATATTAAATCAGGGTTTAGTAATCATTAAAAAATTATTTTTTTATGGTAATCTTTATTAATTCTGCTGTTTTTCGAAAGGTAGTTATGATGAAATTAATGAAGAAATGGATCTCACCAAGTAATAATGCCCAAAAAAGAAGGAGAATTTGATAAATCGGAAAGGAAACAAATACAAAAAAGAGTATTTTCCATAATACAAATATGTCATTTGGGATCCCAAAGAAATCTTTTACAAACGGCATTACGAATAATATACTCTGTCCAGCCATGGCAAATACGGTCATTATTCTGAATAATTTCCAGTTGGAATTTATATTCCATTTAATTTTAAATCTATTGAAGTAGTTTTTTAGCATAGTTCTGCAAAGATAAACTATCTGTAAAATGGACTTTTTCTTATTTTGTTAATAAGGTTTTAATTTTCTTATTTATTAGTTGAAGTGTGTCGGATGCTTTCCCTTTTAGAAATACATCAGTAATTTCGTCCGTATACAAAGAAGTTTTCGTATTTATTTCAATTATCATGGAGCCGTTTTGTTTTGCCATAATAGGAATTTGATTAGCAGGACTTACTTCTCCTGATGTTCCAATAACTATGAAAACATCTGTATTTAATGTCGATTCTTGACTTTTCTGATAAGCATTACTAGGAATACCTTCTCCAAAGAAAATAAAATTTGGTTTCAATAATGCAGAACATTTTTTATTGTTACATAATGGTGGTACTTTCGAAAGTGTCAGTTCGCTCGTGTTATATATTCTTTTGCAGGAAGTGCATATGAAGCTATTTGTAGTACCATGAAATTCATGAACAATTTTGTTACCTGCTAATTGATGGAGAAAATCTATATTTTGAGTAACTATGCCTTCTAGCAGATCTCGTTCTTCCCAATCAGCTAGAATATGATGAGCTGTATTTGGCAAATACCTATTTGATGGATTGAAAAATATATCTAATAAAATGGGCCATACTGTTTGAGAGTTGTTTAAATAGTATAGTAGATCGAATAATTTTTCATCAATATTATTCCATATACCATTTTCTCCTCTATATGAAGGAATTCCACTTTCTACTGATATTCCAGCACCAGTAAATGCAAATGTTCTTTTGGAATCGATTATTAATTTTGCTGCTTGTATAATAGAATCCATCTTTTTCTTGCGAATATATTGAAACTATTCTATACTATTGATTAAAATCCATTCAGGCCTCGAATTGATTATTATCTTTGCGGTCTATTAATAAGGTAATATGAAATTTGAAGATTATAATTTTTCTGAGGAAGTTAAAATGAGTATTGGGAAATTGGGTTTTAAAAAACCTACTGATATACAGTACAAAACGATTCCTCATATATTAAAGGGAGAAGATGTGTTAGCCATTGCGCAAACGGGAACTGGGAAAACCGCAGCCTTTGCAATTCCAATTATTGAGAAATTGCATACCATAAAAAAACAGCAATCGCGTAAAGATGGTATTAAGGCTATTATTATGGTTCCTACTCGTGAATTGGCAATTCAGATTAATGAAGTTTTTGTTGAATTAGCTGGAAATACAAGAGTTAGAAGCTTTTCAGTATTCGGAGGAGTTGAGCAAGATCCGCAAATTCAGAAATTAGAAAAAGGCATTGATATTTTAATTGCAACACCTGGAAGAATGTTTGATTTGGTTAGCCAAGGCTTTATTAAGCTCAATAGAATTAATACTTTAGTTTTGGATGAGGCTGATCATATGTTGAATTTGGGTTTTATCAAGGATATTAGAGATTTGATTAAGCATCTACCCCAAAAAAGACAGACCTTATTCTTTTCAGCTACTATTGATCAAGAAATAAAGAAACTAGCCTATAGCCTAGTAACTAATCCTATTAGAATTCAAATATCACCTAAAGATCCTGTTTCAAAAAATGTAGACCATGCGTTAGTAAATGTAGAGATGGATGATAAAAGGTTCTTTCTTGAAAGATTGGTAAAAGGAAGTCCAGATTCAAAGTTTATTGTTTTTACAAGAACAAAAGTTAGGGCTGATAGAGTTGTTAAGGCTATGGAAAGAGTAGAAATTCATGCAGAAAGTATCCATAGTGATAGGGAGCAGACTGATAGAAATTCTATTATGGATAGATTTAAAAAAGGAGAAACTAAGCTGTTAATAGCAACTGATATCAGTTCCAGAGGTATTGATATCCCCAATGTGGATTATGTAATTAATTATGATATGCCTGAGCAATCAGAAAATTATGTTCACAGGGTTGGTAGAACAGGTCGGGGTAGGGAAAGAGGACAAGCTTTTTCGTTTTGCAGTTCACAAGAAAAGCCTTTATTAAATGAAATAGAAGAGCTTATTGGGAAGAAAATACCAATTGTTGAAATGGACCGAGATGGATATAAAGAGATCGTGGTTCAGTCCAATGAAACCCATTCGGATTGGAAGTCGTTGATGAGAGATATGGAAGAGGAAGAAATCTCATACAAAAAGAGAAAAAGAAAGAAGAAGTAGCTATAAATTATGAGACATAGAAAAGGGCTTAATTTAATTAAGCCCTTTTTATTTGCATTTTGAAAAATATTATTCAAATGACTGTTGATATTGTTTCTGGTAGTAACTCAAAACTCCAAAGCCAATAATAGGTGTCAAAAACAAACCTATTAATACTACTTTTAAAGAATTATTTTGAAGTTTCTCAGCCTGGAATATCAATAAAGCCATCATGACAATATATGTCATTATTAATACGTCTGTTATCATAGAGTAGGAATTTTAAACAAATATACTATTTACATTGGGTTCATTTGATGAAATGAATATTAGTTAATAAAGATTTATTATTCGTTTCAGATGATTGATTAAGTGTATTATTTGTCAGAAAATGATTCTGTTCCATCCCAATTTTCAGGTAATCCTTTCTCAAGAAATTTATTACAGCGTTCAATATAAATTTTTACTGCGATGTCTTCAGGTGATTCTGTCTCTATTCTAGAGAAAACCTCTAATGCTTTATCCATTTCTTTATTTCTATAAAACTGAAGCCCTTCTTTAAATAATCCATTAGTTGCTAATTTAGCTTTCCTAACATGATGTGGCTCTCCATCTAAAATCTCGAAAATGTTTACCGAATTTCTTTTGCCTTTAACATTTACCATATCAAGGAAACGGAATTGATAATTTGTAGGGTTTTCTAATTTTATCAGCATTTCTTGACTAATAATTATAGAGGCGCCATATTTCTTTGTTAAGCCTTCTAGTCTGCTTGCTAAGTTTACGTGATCTGATATTACTGTTCCTTCGATTCTTCCTTTTCCTCCAACTATTCCAAGCATTAAATTACCTGTATTCATACCTATACCACTATTGATAGGAGCTTGACCATTTAACTTTAAGTCCTCGTTAAACTCTTGCAGCTTGGCACGCATTTCTATTGCCGCGTTTAAAGCATCATCAGCCGACTCAGGAAAAAGAGCCATTATAGCATCCCCAATATATTTATCAATGAAGCCATGGTTTCTAGAAATAATAGGCTCCATATAACCTAAGTAATGGTTAATAAAATTAAAGTTATCTCGAGGAGTCATGTTTTCCGATATTTCAGTAAAGGATCTGATATCGGAAAACATCACAGTCATTTCTTTTTGAATTTGGTCTCCTAAATGAATATCTGTAATACTTTTCTTATCTAAGAAGTCGAGAAATTGTTTAGGTACGAAGCGATAGTAAGAGTTATTGATTTCACTAATATCATCAATGTAATTCTTTATCCTTTGCGACATTAAGTTAAAGCCTTCTGCCAATTCTCCAATTTCATCATTGGTTCTAACAACACTAAAATTAGTATTCTTACCCTCCCCAGTTTTTTGCATGTTTCCCAATAATTCTTTTACAGGAAATACAATATCTTGGGTGGTCCATCTAACAAAAGTTAGGATATAGACTAATGAAATGAAGACACTAATGCCAATTCCTACAAACATCATGTAAGCATTTACAGAATTCACATAAAACCAATCGTCAATTTCACTATCGTCAAATAGTTTTGTATAATCTCCTAGAAGTACGTTTCTAACTTGTTCGTTGGCTATATCAATATCAGTATCTTGAATACTTGTCACACTCAATATCAAATAGAAAATAACAATGGCTAAAGGTAACAGTGTAGTCATACCACTGGCTAACCAAAGTCTGTTTCTTATTTTCCCTAAAGAATTTCTAAAGATTCTTTTTCTTAATTCATCTTCTAAGAATAATACTTCGAGATAAAAAATATGCACCCTGTGTTTGTGCCAATAATACACGAAAATGGTAGATAAGAATCCTGAAAGTGTAGCAATGTATAAGTATTCGTCAAATATTCCTGCATTTATCGTATCGGAAAAATCAACAAAAAAGTTGATATAAGCAATATATCCAACGGTGCTAATCATGACCAGCCCAAAAACTGTTGCATGTACAAGAGGGGTGTAAAGTAAATATCTTCTACAAAAGAAATCTAAGCGTGTACTGATTTTTTTTCCCTTTCGTTTTCTACTGAAATATCTTCGAAATGGATAGCTAATTATAAAAGTAATGAGAAACCCAATGAGGATTCCATAATAAAATATTTCGAAACTAATATTAAAATATTTTGGTCTATTCTCGTCAATGGCATCCTCTGATAATGTAAAAGTATCATTGATAGTTATGGAGTTACCACTAGTGTCTATACTTTTTACTGGATTGATATGTTCAGCATTTGAACTATCTGCTCTAACCAGGGTTTCAATTTTATTAGCAAAATTATTAATATTATTAGCTAATTGAATTTCTTCTTCAGATAAGGTCGAATCTAGAATAATGGGAATGGAATCTGTCTTAGCCCTTTTCATAATAGGGCCATCAGGTTTTATTTTAATTGGCCCTATTTGTTCTTCTCTGTCTGGGCTTAAAATTCCAGATTCTAGGTAATCAGGGATTTTTTGCATCAGCATCATTCCCATAAAAGGCATGAGGAGGAAAAAATAAAACATTGCCGATACAACAAAAATTCTAAGCGACTTATATTTGGGGATTTTCTTCATAAACAACAAAACATTTACATTTCATTGGACGATTAATTTATCCAAAAGTGACAGTAAATATAGTAAGATTTAGGAAATAGGCTAGATTGGCAAGATAAAAGCTTCGAACAAAAAATTATTCGTTTTCTTCCATATACTTTTTATAAAGATCGGGTCTTCGCGATTTTGTTCTCTCAATAGCTTGTTCGTATTTCCATTCGGCTATTTTCTTTTCGTTTCCTGAGAGGAGGATTGCAGGAACTTCTTGCCCATTATAATTTGCCGGACGAGTATAAACGGGGGGGGATAAAAGTCCATCTTGGAAAGAATCGGATAGGGCAGAGGTTTCGTCGCCTAAAACACCAGGGATTAACCTTATTAAACTATCTGCCACAATCATGGCTCCAATTTCTCCACCACTTAATACATAATCGCCTACGCTAATTTCCATGGTGATGTATTTTTCTCTTACCCGCTCGTCTATTCCTTTATAATGCCCACAAAGAATCATGATATTTTCAAAAGAAGACATTCTATTGGCCATACCCTGATTAAAAACCTGACCATCAGGTGTCATGAAAATAACCTCCTCGTAATTACGTTGTGTTTTTAATTCTTCAATGAGTTTCACTATTGGATCAGCCATCATAACCATACCAGCTCCGCCACTAAAAGGATAATCATCTACCCTACGATGTTTGTTTGTTGTATAATCTCTTATATTATGGAGATGAATTTCAACTTTATCTTTGTCGATAGCTCTTTTTACTATGGAATGGCCAAAAGGACCTTCAAACATTTCTGGAAATATGGTTAGTATATCAATACGCATGTGATAAATTTTTGGCAAAGCTAATTAATTATTAAAATAGTTGTAAATTAGATATCCCAATTTTACACTTATGACACGGAGAATTATAATTACATTTATCGCATTTATCTTATCTTTTTCTGTTCTGCATTCTCAGTCATATGAGGATTTAGAGGATCTGAAATCTCCTCAAGAAAAGGTTGATTTATTAATTAAATTGGCAGGCCCTCTAATCGTTAAGAAGGCTGATTCAGCACGTCTCTATTATAATGAAGCGCTGGAATTAGCGGAGAATCACAAGCTTTTAAAATCTAAAAGTATAATTTTAAAAGGAATAGGTTTTACATATTATTATAGCAAGGATTTTATTGAAAGTAGAAAGTATATTCAGAAATCTATTGATTTAGCCACTGATATCAAGGAATATAAGGTGTTGAAATCAAATTATAATAGGTTAGCGGTAATGGATTATATGAGTCGAGATTTTGAAAGTTCAATCAAGAATTTTGAATCTTGTGTTGAGAATGCTGAACTTATTTATGATAGTGCAACTATTGTTAAGTCTGAGTTTATGATTGGTGTTTGTTATTATCAAAAAGGTAACTATCCCAAGGCATTAGAGTTTTATCAATCTGCATTAACAATGGCAGAAACAATTGGTGAGTTACAAAGGCAGGCCATGATTCTGAATAATATTTCTAATATTCAAGATGAACTTCAAAACTATCCTTTGGCATTAAAATATTCACAACAAGCTTTAGAGATAAAAACTCAATTAAATGATGAAAAAGGAGCCGCCAATACTAAAGAAAATATGGCCACTGTTTATTCTAAAATGCAAGATTATGAAAAAGCGTTAGAGTTATATCTAGATATATTGGCTTATAAAGAAGTAAACAATGATGCTGCTGGTTTAAGTATTACCTACTTAAATATTGGTAATATTTATGAAAAACAAGGTAAATTTCAAAGTGCATTAGAGTATTATTCTCGTTCATTAAATTTGCTTTATCAACAAGATGATAGTCAGAATATAGCGGTATGTTTAAATAATATTGGTGATATTTACTATGCATTAGGAAAGTATAAACAAGCGATTGATTCTTCGGAGAAAAGTTTGGAAATTGGTAAGAAACTTCAGTCAAAAACTAATGTTAGATCTTCAGCTTTGTCTTTAACCAAAAGTTTCGTAAAGATAAATCGATATAAACCAGCTTATGAATATCATGTATTGTATTCTCAAATGAAGGATAGTTTGTTTAATGAGGAAAGCGCTAAACAGCTTCAGGAAATGGAGACAAAATATCAAACTGAAAAACAGCAACAAGAAATTGAGAAGCAAAATTTAACAATCGAAAAGCAACATGCGCAAAGCAGAAGTCAAAGAATTATGCTTTTTGCAATGTTTGGAGGTATGTTGTTGGTAGTATTAATCGCTATTCAGGTCTTTAGGGGATATAGACAAAAGAAGAAAGCCAATGCATTATTAGAAAGTAAAAATATTGAAATTGAAGAAAAAAATTCAAATCTAAACACTGCCAATATTGAAATTACGGAGCAAAAAGCTGAGATCGAAGAAAAGAATCTTAACATTATGGATTCTATTCGGTATGCAAAAAGGATTCAACAGACAATTTTGCCACGTGACCAATTTGTGGAAAAGCATTTACCTGATTCATTTATCTTATATAAGCCTAAAGATATTGTAAGTGGAGACTTTTATTGGGTCGAAAAAGTAGAGAATAAAATTTATGCATCAGCTATAGACTGTACTGGACATGGGGTTCCTGGAGCATTTGTGAGTATTGTTGGGTATAATAGTTTAAATAGAACCTTAATGGAATTTGATTTGAGGCAACCAGCTGAGATTTTAAATAAATTAAATGATTTGGTGGTTGATACTTTTGTTCGTCATTCAGATAGTGATGTGAAGGATGGGATGGATATGTCTTTGGTGAGTATTGACCTGGATACTATGGATGTTGAGTTTTCTGGTGCTCAGAACCCTCTTTATATTGTAAATGGGGATGGTATTGTTGAGATAAAGGCCAACAAACAACCTATTGGTTCTTCATTGGAGCCTAAAGTTTTTGACAATCATAAAGTAGAAACTAAAAAAGGAGATATGGTTTATTTATTCTCCGATGGTTATATTGACCAATTTGGAGGACCAAAAGGGAAGAAGTTTATGAGAAAACGATTCAAGGAATTACTTTCAACTATTCATTTAATGGATGTGAAAACACAAAAACAACACCTCGACAATACCATTATAGAATGGATGGGAGAGGAGGAGCAGTTAGATGACATTCTCGTTATTGGTATCAGAGTTTAATCGTGAATGAGCCAAGTTTCTAAAGTTGAATAGAGCTCTTTGGGTTTTATGGGTTTAGACAAGTAATCGTTCATCCCTACAGCTAAACACTTTTCTTTATCACCTTTCATGGCATTAGCGGTCATAGCGACAATGGGTAAGTCTTTGGCGCTTAATTCTTTTCTAATAGCTAAGGTTGCTTCTAAACCATCCATTTTTGGCATTTGAACATCCATAAGAATTAAATCATATTTCTTATTTCTAGTGGCTAGTAAAGCCTCATTTCCATCTTGTGCCACATCAACTATTATTCCTGCCTTCTTCAATAATGCCATTGCAACTCTTTGGTTGATCAGATTATCTTCTGCTAACAATATACTAGTAGAGGATGGTAGTTCTTTGAGCTTTTTTAGGTGATCGATGTTCTTATCTAATATAGGGTTTCGTTTTTCTTCAGAAATACCGAGTACATTTATTACACTATCAAAGAAAACGGATTGCTTTACAGGTTTGGTCATATATGCTAAGTTTCCAAGCTCCTTAAAGATTTTCTTTTCGCCCCAAGCACCCACTGATGTTAAAACTACCGCTGGAATCTGACTCGTTTCTCTAATCGATTTTAGTAATTCGTAGCCATTCATGTCAGGCATTTGGAAATCAGTAATTAAAAGATTGAAATAACCTTCTTCTTTACTTCTGAAGTATTCTAAAGCTTCTTTAGGGAATTCGAAAATATCAGAAACAAAGCCATAGGCTTTTAAGGTTTCTCTTATTATTACTCTATTAGTTTCGTTGTCATCAACTGCTAATACTCTGAGATTGTGAAGCTTTTCTGGTAATTTAAAGAGCGATTCTTTATTCTTTTGTGAATCGGTGAAGCAAGCTGTGAAATTGAATGTGCTTCCCAATCCAACTTCGCTTTCAACCCAGATATTTCCATGCATCAGATTTACAAGCTGCTTACATATACTTAGACCTAGACCTGTGCCACCAAACTTCCTCGTAGTACTACTGTCAGCTTGTGAAAAACTTTCAAATATTGCTTTTTGTCTATCTTCCGGTATTCCTAGTCCAGTGTCTTTTACCCCAAATTTTAAATTTACTGCAGTATTATCAGGGCAAGTGCCATCAATACTCTTGTCGATGTCAACAGTAATGTTTATTTCTCCCTTTTCTGTAAATTTTAAAGCATTACTTACCAAATTTGTAAGTACCTGTCTCAGTCTAGTAGGGTCTCCTATGATAAATTGTGGCACATCAGGTTTCACAAAAAGATTTAGTTCTAGACCTTTGTTTTCAACTTGCTGTATAATTACATCAGAAACTGCTTCTACAACTTCATGTAAATTGAAATCTATATCTTCAAGTTCAAGTTGCCCAGCTTCAATTTTTGAAAAATCGAGGATGTCATTAATTAAATCTAGGAGTAGATCAGCACTATCTTTAGCCATTTTTAGAAACTGATATTGCTCCATGCTAAGGTTTGTGGGAAGTACGAGTTCGAGCATACCAATAATACCATTCATTGGTGTTCTGATCTCATGACTCATATTAGCCAAAAATTCACTTTTCGCTTTATTGGCATCTTGAGCTGCTTCCATGGCAATCTCAATATCGTGTGCTTTATTCTCTAATTCTCTATTTAAAGCTAATATTCCTCTATTGGTCTCCTCTAATTCATGATTAATGGATTCGATAGTGGAATTTTGTTCTTGTAGTTCTTTTAAAAGATAGAAAAGCTCATTGTTTTGAGCATTTATTGTTTCAACTAAGCTACTATCACCCCTTTCTATAGTTTGAAGAAAAGCTTTTTGTATTTTCTTAATATTCTCTTCTTCCAAGAGTGGAATATGTCGAGGAAGCCATTTTACCGCAGTAATTATAGTTCCTTTGCTACTGGTTTGAATATCAAATTCGTCCATTAGTCGTTGTGAACCCATGAGCCCAACACCCATACCTTTCTTCGATTGAAAAGAACCATGACTAATAGAATCCATGTCTTCAATTCCATCACCTTGGTCGGTGAATACAAGCACCAATCCATCTGAACCCATAGAACGAGTTGCCAATGAGAAACTTAATGTTCCGTGGCTAGCATGTTCTATAATATTTCTGGTAAGTTCAGATATAGTGGTTCCGATTCGAATCTTGTTCGTATTGTCATACTTTACTTCTTGAGCTAACATGGAACCCAAATTACGAGCACGAACCACATCTGACTCAAACTGAATCTTTAATTCGCCAACATCATATAGTGTGGCTGATGATAAGAACGGTAGCGTCGTCATTTGATCTAGAAAATTGATTTAAAATATATTCAGCATTTTTTTGTGGAGCTAAATTCCAGTTAATATCCTCGTGTTTCCATCTGGTAGTTATTCCATCAGAATACATGCAAACAGTGTCACCAGCTTTAAATGGAAATTCAAAAACTCTAGGAGTTCTCATATTATGCCCCATAATACCACCAAAGGAAAGCAAATTTTGCTTACCATTTGGCGACATTAGGAAACTTTCAATGTTTCCTGTTCCACAAAACGAAATTTTTTCTTGTTCAGTATTTATCGAAACCAAGCCCATTACCACTCCTCGCGTTCCTCTAATCGATTGATGAATACTCCTCATTAAGGCATCAAGAGGAAGTTCTGCTTTTTGTATAATGGCTTGTTTGGCAAGAGTTGATGCCATATTAGCTTCTTTTCCATGCCCTAAGCCATCGATACATGCGGCAACACATATGTTTGAGTCGAGGTGAGTAATCACATAGCCATCTCCATTTAGGGTTTCTCCAGGTTTTGGTCTAGATGCAACCCCAGTTTCCAATCTAGAATTGCTTCCTAACCATTGTTTTGGAGGTAACCACTTTCTTGATCTGATACAATTCTTATAATTGTCTAGTTCATCGAAATAGATTTCATTGATTTGAGATTGAGAATCAGGATTGATTTCTAATTCATCGCTAAATCTTCTAATACTTCCTAAGCCAAGGCCTAAAGTATTTGATTTACTTACTCCATCTTTTAATACATCATTAAAATCGGATATGCCCTCCCCAGAATCACAGCACCAAATTTCAATTGCATTTTGGTTGATGTTGTTTTCTAGTTGACAAATTACTACTTTACCCTCGCCACCACCATGCTTTAAAACATTGGTAACTAATTCGGTTACGATTATAGCAATTTCTCCAGTTTTAACTTGGTTAAAGCCAATTTGTTTAGCTAAAACAACTGATTTACGGCGGCAAACTCCAATGTCTGACTCATTATCTATAGGGAAACTTAAAATATGGCTTCGTTTTACTTCCATTTCATGAGTCTTATTAGTGTACCAGTATTGGTTTCAGTTCGTATCTCGAAGGAGTCGACAAGTCGTTTAGCTCCAGGTAAGCCATATCCCATACCTCCACCAGAGGTATAGCCATCGCTCATGGCCAGATCTAGATTTTCTATTCCTGGTCCTTGGTCCTCAAAGGTAAATATAAGGGCATTATGCTCCTCTACGTAACCTTGGTTAATGGTTACTTCACCACCATTTGCGTATTGGTACATGTTTCTGAGGAGTTCGCTCACGGCAGTAGTTATCCTAGTTTGTTCAACAATTCCCATTCGGAAATTCTTGGCATACTGGCGTGCCATTTGACGAACTCTAACTATATCGTTTTCTGTTTTCACAGGATAAACGCCCAGCTCAGTCCAATCGCTATCATATTCAAAAGCTTGCATAGTTCTGAACTTTGTTAATCATCATTGATTGAGGCCATTCTTCTTTCAAGAAGTTCCATTCCTCTTTCCATATTTAAGGCGGTATCTACTCCTGGCATTTCAAGGCCGAGTTCTACTAGAGTGATTGCTACCGCTGGTTGCATACCTACTATTACTACTGCTGCATCCATAATACTAGCCATAGAAGCCATACCAGAAAGCATTCTTCCAATAAAACTATCTACCATTTCTAGCACGGAGATATCAATAAGGACACCTTTTGCTCCAGTTTTTTCAATTTCTTCTAGAATTTGAGATTGCAGTTGTAGTGCAAGCTTGTCATGCATATCTACCTGAATAGATACTATTAAGTAAGAGCCTATCTTAATAATAGGAATCTTTTTTTCTTGAAAATGGTCCATTATTCCTCTCTCTCTTCTATTTCGTCTAAATTGCTTGTAATAAGAGCATCAGATTTTTTATTTTGCTTCATGGCATAAATCATTGCATCTTGTAAGGTGGCTTTTGTTCTAATGATAGAAAGATCTATCCCTAAATGAACAATAGTTTGAGCAATTGCAGGGCTAATTCCACTTATAATACAATCAGCACCCAATAATCGAGCTGAAGTTACTGTTTTTAATAAATGGTTAGCCACTTGCGTATCTACTGTTGGAACTCCAGTAATATCTAGAATAGCCATAGTGCATCCTGTATCAACAATTTTTTGAAGCAAGTTTTCCATCATAATTTGAGTACGCTGACTATCAAGTGTTCCAATAACAGGAAGGATTAGAATATTGTCCCATACTTTGCTAACAGGACTAGAGAGTTCCATTAAATCTTCTTGTTGTTGAACAATTGTTTTTTGCTGGTCTTGTATTTTCTTTAATTTTTCCTGAAGATCATTTTGCATATTAATGCTTTGTTTCAGTTCATAGGTGAGGTCTTCTATTAGGATGTTAATAGCTTCTTCAATTCCTGTTAGATCGTCTTCAACAGTTGAATCTACTCTAACATCTAAATCTCCAGCAGCTACAGAAGATAGTACTTCTTCAATATGATTGATGCGCTGTTTTACATTTTTTAAATCTAATTTGTCTTCCATTTTTAAGATCTTTTACTTTTAAGCCATTCAATTGCTTTTTGGTAATCTTTAAAAAAGTCACCATTTATTTTTATAACACCTGTTTTGATAAGTACCCTAGCGATCATTCTATTTGCTGCACTTCCACCAACAAAAGCTACATCGGTTACTCCTGTAGACTGTAAGCCTTTATTAGAAGCTTCTCTAGTATCTCTATTTTCTACTTTGTAAAGTTCACTCATTTTAATAATGAGCTGTTTGATGGGTTTTCCGTCTAAGATGTCGATGACTCCTTGAACTACAGGTTCTACATCTTTACGATAATAATCTCCTACAAATTCGATATATGCTATATCGTCTTGATCATCGTACCAAATTTTATGTTCCATGTCTGAATTGTTAATAATTGATTTCGTATTGTAAATGTAGTGAATTTGGATATGAAAAACAATACAGATTGAACATAATCCTAAATATATTTTTAAGAGGTAAAGGCTAATTAATTTTTGTATATTAGTTTATTGAAATAATATTGATGAATATAAAGCTCGGTTTATATGTTTCCATTTATACGTAATATTATATTTTGTTGGCTAATTTGTTTGGTGATGCCTGCGTTTGGAAATAATAATACTCGGATATCGGAACCAAAATTAGCGAAACATGGAGTTCTAGACATACGTGAATGGGACGTTAATAATAGTATAAATCTTGTTGGAGAATGGGAATTTTATTGGAAGCATCTGATAAGACCAGATGAATTTGTTGATGAACTGAATGCAAAGTATTTCTATTTTCCGCACCTGTGGGATGAATTAGATGGAGATATTTATTCCTCAGATGGATACGCTACCTATAGATTATCCTTATTAATGCCAAAAACTAATGAAATTTTGGCCATTCGTTTACATGACTTTTATTCCGCCTACGAGCTTTATATGGATGGGAAGCTTATTGCCTCTAATGGTATGGTTTCTAGTAAAAAAGAGGAGTCTATCCCACATTGGTTACCCCAAGCATATCCTTTCCGGCTGCATTCTGATACCATTGAATTGGTAGTTTTAATATCTAATTTTGATCATAGTAAGGGAGGTCTGATAGTTCCCCCTATTCTAGGAACTGCAGAAAATGTGTTGCAGGAAAGAGAGATGCTAATTGGGATAGACCTATTATTGACTGGTGCATTATTAATGGGTGGTTTATTCTTTATGGGATTGTTTATTTTTGGTAGACATAATAAAGCAATACTTTATTTCAGTATGTTTTGTTTGGTGTATAGCTACAGAATTATTGGAACAGGTGAGTATTATCTTCATTCGATATTTCCTGATTTAAGCTGGTATTTAACGATAAGGCTTGAGTATATTACTCTATTTTTAAGTCCATTCTTCTTTATGTCGTTTATTCAATCTGTTTATCCACGTGAAACGAAGAAATGGGCCGCTAATGTGTTAAAAGCGACGTCATTATTGTTGGTTTTGATAACCATATTTTTAAGCAGTAAAATTTTCACATATTTAATTCTTCCTTTTTTTGGGATTTTATTTGTTTTTATTGCTTACGGAACTTGGATTTTTATTTTAGCAGCATACCGAAAAAGAGCAGGATCATTATACGGAATCATCAGTGTTCTTGTTCTTTTTAGTGTTTTTGTAAGCCATATTTTGAACTATATGGGCTATTTACCGGCTTACCCTTATTGGTATTTTATTGGTTATTTGTTGTTTTTCTTTTTTCAATCTCTGATTCTTTCATATCAATTCGCTTATTATTTTAAGCAGGCCAAATTAAAAGCTGAGCAAGGGGCAAAAGTAAAAGCAGAATTTTTGGCTACCATGAGTCATGAAATTCGTACTCCTATGAACGGCGTAATTGGGATGACAGATTTGTTAAAAAGAACCGATTTAACGAAAGAGCAATATGATTATGTGGAGACGATTAAAATTAGTGGAGATAATTTATTGACTGTTATTAATGATATTCTTGATTATTCTAAAATAGAACAAGGGAAGATGGAAGTGGAAATGCAAAGTTTCAATCTAATTGAAACGGCAGAAGATGTATTGGCATTGTTATCTTCAACAGCAGCTAAAAAGAAATTAGAACTATTACTAACTTATGAAAAAGAATTACCTAGATTTATTATTTCTGATCCTCATCGCTTAAAGCAGGTGTTGGTTAATTTAATCAATAATGCTATTAAATTTACTTTTGAGGGTGAGATATTATTGCATATCGGAATTGGGAAAAAAACCGAGGAGGGTTTTGAAATAGAATTTCGAGTTAAAGACACAGGAATTGGAATACCAAAAAATAAAATAGACAAGTTGTTTCAGTCATTTACTCAAGTGGATGCAAGTATTGCTAGAAGGTTTGAGGGGACCGGCTTGGGCTTGGCCATTAGTAAGCAATTAGTTAATTTATTAGGAGGTCAGATAGGATTAGAGTCTGAAGAGGGGAAAGGCTCTGTTTTTTATTTTACCATTCTAGCGAAAGAAGATAAGTCGGAGCGACCGGGAGTGGAATCTACCGATGATTGTTTATTTGAAAGTAAACGTGTCCTTATATTGGATGATAATGAAACGAATCTAACAATTTTAACCAAGCAATTATCTTATTGGGGATTTGAAGTTTTTGCATTTCAAGATCCTATTATCGCAGTTAAAGAGTTTGCTGTTTTAAACATCGATATTGCCATTGTTGATATGCAAATGCCAGATTATACAGGAATAGAAGTGGCTAAAAGATTTAGATCAACCAAAGGTTATTTTACTCTACCTATTATTATTCTCTCTAGTATAAAAGTTGATTTTAGTCAACAAGAGCGAGATTTATTTAATATTTATTTGATGAAACCTGCTCGTGAACAGAAATTATGTAGCTCTATTAGGTTGGCAATGGGATTGTTAGAGGATGATAGAAATAGAATTATTCAAGGGAAAAGCGATTTTACTTATAAGCTTTCGGAGTTGAAAGTATTAATTGCTGAAGATAATATTATAAATCAAAAAGTAACCTTTAGTCAATTGAAGAATTTAGGTTTAGAAGCAGATTTAGCTGTAAATGGAAGATTAGCTGTAGAGGCTACTCTGGAAAAGGATTATGACATTATTTTGATGGATGTTCAAATGCCTGAAATGGATGGTTTAGATGCCACTAGAAATATTCTCAAGAATCATCTAGAATTAGGGCGAAAAGAACCTATCATATTTGCTATGACGGCAAATGTATTAGGAGAATCTGAGACTCAATGCCTAAATGCTGGGATGAAGGATTTTATCTCTAAACCAGTAAATTTTGAAGAAATGAAAAAGGTATTTGAAAAGTGGATTAAATAGAGAATTAAATAGAGAATTAAATAGAGAATTAAATAGAGAATTAAATAGAGAATTGAATAATAACTTACCTCATATCAATTACTTCTACATTTGGATGCTTTTCTGTGTTAAATGTAAAACTGTAGTTTGGAATATCACTATCTGTGATAAATTGTTTTATTTCATAAGAGAAAACATTACCATCAAAATCATGCATTACAAATTCTGAAAGCTGCAATAATTCTTTATTAATGGATAGCGTAACATAATTGAAATTAGAGTTTTCATTTTTAGGTTTTAGATTTAGTTGATAATAAACAATTCCATCTTTAGTTTTGTTATCTTCTAATTTTACTTTGTAATCGTCACTATAGCTTGATAATAATTTGCTTGGGCTAAACCCATCTTCTTCACTTACTTCATTTACTTGAACCTCTTCGCTATCTGCTAGGTAAGTCCATAATGTTGTACCATCACAAATTACTTCTTGCCCAGCTATGTTGAGTCGATATTTATCTCCTGAAACTAATAAGGTTCCATTGGTGGTCTCGTCAATCTCAGCTTCCAAATTCACCATTTTATATGCAAAACTGACTTTTATATTTTTATAGGAATTGGTTTTTGTGCTGAGCTCCTCAAGAATATCATCTGCTTTTTGAGCATAATTAATATTGGTAAAAACTAAGCTAATAGCCAGAATGATAATATATTGAATACCTTGTTTCATTGGAATTGTATTATGATGTTTTATTAAATCGCGAGCAAAAGTACAATAATTCAATTATTATTCTAGCTCTGTCGCATAAAGGTCCTTCAAAAACTGTTCCAAAGCCATTTCGTTGGCGACTTTTACTTCTCGAGCTTTACTACCTTCAAACTGACCTACAATTCCAACAGCTTCCAATTGGTCAATAATTCTACCTGCTCTATTGTATCCAAGTTTTAGTTTTCTTTGAATTAATGAAGTGGAACCTTGTTGGGCATTAACTATTACTCTTGCAGCATCCTCAAATAATTCATCTCTATCAGCAATGGTGATATCAGAACCTTGTTCTCCAATTTCGCTTTCGCTTTCTGGCAGAATATATGCTGAAGTATATGCTCTTTGGCTACCAATAAAGTCTGTTATATCATCTACTTCTGGAGTGTCAATGAATGCACATTGGATTCTAACCATATCATTACCAGTTGACATCAACATGTCACCACGACCAATTAACTGATCAGCTCCACCTGCATCGAGGATGGTTCTAGAGTCGATTCTAGATGTTACTCTAAAGGCGATACGAGCAGGGAAGTTGGCTTTAATAATACCTGTAATTACATTTACTGATGGGCGCTGAGTAGCGATTATTAAGTGAATTCCAATAGCACGAGCTAACTGAGCTAAACGAGCAATTGGTCCCTCCACCTCCTTACCAGCAGTCATCATTAAATCAGCAAATTCATCAACTACCAACACTATGTATGGCATGTATTTGTGGCCATTATTGGGGTTTAGGCGACGTGCTATAAACTTGGCATTATATTCTTTTATATTTCTTACTTGGGCATCTTTGAGTAAATCATATCGGTTATCCATTTCTTTTACTAAAGAAAATAAGGTGTGAACGACAGCTTGAGTATCTGTAATAATAGCTTCTTCGCTATCTGGCAGTTTAGCTAAGAAATGTCTCTCGATTTTGCTAAATAGTGTAAGTTCAACCTTTTTAGGATCCACCATCACAAACTTTAATTGAGCTGGGTGTTTTTTGTAAAGGAGTGAAGTAATAATTGCATTTAAACCAACCGATTTACCTTGACCTGTAGCGCCCGCCATAAGAAGGTGAGGCATTTTTGCTAAATCAAAAATATAACTCTCGTTACTAATGGTTTTTCCTATAACTACAGGAAGTTCGTAATCTGAATCTTGAAATACTTTAGCTTGAATTACAGCTCGCATTGGAACTGTTTCTGGTTTGCTATTTGGAACTTCGATTCCAATGGAGCCTTTCCCAGGAATTGGAGCAATAATTCTAATACCGAGAGCCGATAGACTCAATGCAATATCATCCTCTAAGTTTCTAATTTTTGAGATCCGTACTCCAGGAGCAGGAACAATTTCGTAGAGGGTTACTGTTGGTCCAACTGTAGCTTTAATCTTTTGAATCTTAATATTATAATGATTCAGAGTTTCTACAATTCTGTTTTTATTGGCTTCAAGTTCTTCTTTATAGATATTGATTTTGTCCGAACCATGATCTTCGAGAATATCTATTTCAGGAAACTTGTAATCTGATAAGTCTTCAGTTGGGTCATAAGGAGTATCAATGCTATGTGATTTGTTTTCCTCAACAACCTCTTCTTGCCCAATATCCACATTCATTCCAGCAACACTTTTAGTTTCAATATTACTTTCTGGATTTTGGCTTTCTGTTATTGGTTTTGGAGTTTCCGTTTCAGGAGTAGGTTTTTCGATAATATCAACTGGTGATGTCTCGTCCAACTCTAAATCTAAATCTGGATTAACTTTCTTTTTAGGTTTTACTACTTCTTTATGAGTTAGAGTTATAGGTTCTGTATTTTCTGCTTCTTTTTTATCTTCAGCAATGGTAGGTTCTTGACTTGGTAATGAATCTTTCCATTCATTATCCTCCTCAGGTTTTGTTTTTTCAGTTACAGCAAATTCATTAGTATTATATTTGTCTCCTTTTGAGTTGTTGTCAGAATCAATATCAGATGTGGCTCTCTCTTTATTGTTTTTACTATTCTTTTGCACCTGAAAATTATTAATCAAATTCATAGGAAAAGTAAAATGCACAATGAGGAATGAAATAAGGCTAAATACTAATAAGATGATAAGCCCTGTTAATCCCATAAGACCTTGTAGCCAAACTGAGACTTGGTGACCAAATGTCCCACCTAATATACCTAATGCAGAATCGCGAAAAATAGTTCCAAATAATATAGATGTCCAAAGAATTATAACAAAGGAAACTTTAAGGGTTTTTTTGAAAGGTAGAAAACTTATTCTAAGAGTAAGTTTACTTCCAAGTAGAAATACAATAAGAATAAATAAGAATGATGCTATTCCAAACATTTTGTAAATAAAAAGATGGCCTAACCAGGCGCCTAAATATCCACCTTTGTTGCTCACAGTAGTGCTGCCGCTTAAGTCAGACCATTGGAAATTGTAAACTTTATCATAATCGGCAGTCCAATAGAAAAGATAGGACAAGAAAGAAAATGTCATATATATAGAAAGCAGAAGAAGGAATATTCCTAAGCTTAGTTTGAATTTATCTGATTGAATAAACGATAAAGAAGGAGTTTTTATTGAATTCTTCTTCTTGGCTTTTTTTGAGCTGGGTTTAGGACTTTCTGGTTTTGTTTTATTTGTCTTCTTTGCCATCAGGATATACTATGTTTACTACAAAAATAAGCAAAAATAAGAGAGGGGAAAAATGCATAAATAAAGTTGTTAAAAGTAAAATGTGTACAACAACTAACATCGAATTTTCAAATTTGAATGAACTAGAGTCTATGTTTATATCAAATACGGGCTTTTATTGGATTAGAAAGGTGGATTTATACCGATGGATTTAGAGTGACATTACGTATTGTATCAAAAAAAAGAGGATGAATTCAATTTGAATTCATCCTCTTTTTAAACTAAAATATTGTATTTTTATTGCTTAACAACTTTAACAGAATGTTGGGCACTTGCAGTTTCTACTTCTACGAAGTAAACACCATTTTTAAGATTTGCCATTTCAATAGTCATGTACGAATCTGTACCTTTGATTCTATTTACTAATTGACCAACAAAATTAAGAATACGAACTTCTTTAATTTGTTCTTCAGCTTGAACTTGAAATAAGTTATTTGTAGGATTTGGGAAACAAGTTATGTTTTGTTCAGCATCCATTTCGTCAACATTAACAAATGTACCATTATATTTGAAGATTCCACCAGAGCCATCTGCACCCGTAAATCCACCAGCCCAACCTTGGTGATTTTCATTAAAAGCCATATATGTATGTTGATCTGAATCATTTTCATTAGCATTCCAAGTTATACCACCATCTTGTGTCCAAGCAGAACCTGAAGCGCCTTCAGCAGAACCAGTGGCAACAGCAAACATAGTACCGTCTACAAAGTCTACACTTGCAGTGAAAACAGTACCTGTAGTAGTTACTTCTGTCCAAGATTCGCCACCATCTGTGGTATTCCAAACATTTCCTGAATTGTTAATTAACAGACCATAGTTGTTGTCAGAGAATGCAATATTTCCGCTAGAAGTAGCACTGCCGAAATCTGCTATTGGACTTTGGAAAGCTTCCCAATTTAATCCTTTATCTGTAGTTCTAAATATTCTTCCTTTATTTGTTGTATACCAAACAGTGTTAGCAGTACTGTAAACTTGGCCTACATAGCCATATTCTCCAGAAATAGGAGCTGGAATATTTGCTTCAGGAACACGAGTCCAAGTAGCACCAAAATCATTTGTAGTATAGTTTTCAAAATATCCATCTAGAGGATCACCTTGACATAAACCATTACCATCAGCATCCATCCAAATAATGTTTGAGAAAGAAGCGCCTCCAGAATAAGAAGCTGATTCTTGACGCGCCCATGTTGTTCCTCCGTCTGAAGTATGGAAAATACCACCTTGTCCAGATGTGTTTGGATAACCAACAGCCCACGCTTTATCAGCATCAACCGCAGTTATCATTGCGATATCTATAGTCGCGGATGCAACATCTATTAATCCAGCTTCCCAAGTTGTTCCACCATTAGTAGTTTTGCTAAAATTTTGTCTTACCGCATTACCTGCTGTGCCATCATAAGCTGAAACCCATACAATATCGTCATTAACAATACAGATGTGTCTTATTCCTGTAGATGCATCAGGGAAATTTGTGCTTTGAATCATCCATTGTGCTTGCACACCAATGGCAAGTACTAAGCTCATTAAAATTAGTAATGTTTTTTTCATAAAAGTATTTTTAAATTATTTAAAATCTGTGTAGCCCAAATTTATGATTTGCTTTACCGTTAGTTTAGGTTTTGCTTCTAGGGGAATTCCACGATATTGATTTAAATTGCCTTTTGTAGAAGGGGTTTCACTATTAAAAGAACTTAGGTTAGTTTTGTTATACTTACTTAGATGACAGGGTTAACCGATACTTGAAAAATAAAAATGCATGTTTATACTGTAAGAGAGCAGAAAGGCTAAGGAGGATTCTTAACAGAGGATTCATCTCTAAAAAGTAGAACATTAGCTTTTTAACCTATAAAATATCTTGAGTATTTAGGAGTATTTTAGTTATGGAGAGCAAATGGAAAAATAGATCTTGACTTAATTTTATTTCTGCTAAAATAACAGATTTATCTTTTCTAAAATGTTGATTTGGGAATTTCATGAAAGAACAAGATTGTTCCGAAGTTGGCGATTGATAGGTATTTTGGGTGGAATTCTTATTGTTTTGTTCAGATTTGAACAGGAAAATTCGGTTATGTTCTAAGGGATATTACTTACTATGAAAAATATGTTTCGTCAGGATTTATAAATAGTGAAGAATTTGAAATCCTGAGAATAAAAAAATCCCCAATCAAACTGATTGGAGATTATTATTGTTTTACAATGGAGTGTTAGTCGTTAACAATAACTTCTTCCATTTTGTCTCCCGCTTGAATTTGGTCTACGATATCTACGTTTTCAATAACTTTTCCAAAACAAGTATGGTTACGGTCTAAATGTGCAGTGTTTTCACGACTATGGCAAATAAAGAACTGAGATCCGCCTGTATTTCTTCCAGCGTGAGCCATACTTAAAACACCACGGTCGTGACGTTGGTTTTCACCACTTAGTTCACAGTTGATTGTGTAACCAGGTCCACCCATACCACTCCCATCAGGACATCCGCCCTGAACTACGAAATCAGGAATTACTCTATGGAATGTTAGTCCATTATAATAGCCATCTTTAGCTAATTTTAAAAAGTTTTCTACAGTCTTAGGTGCATCGTTCTCGTAGAACTCCACCTTCATTACACCATATTTGGTTTTAATTTCTGCTGTTGCCATATCTATTGTTATTTTATTGTTCTAAATATTTTATTCCATCTTATTTTACCATCACTTAAGCCTTTGTTTGGATCTAGTGATAGCCATACAAATACTGCTTTACCTACGACATGATCCTCAGGAACAAATCCCCAGTATCTAGAATCTGCTGAATTGTGACGATTGTCACCCATTAACCAGAAGTAATCTTGTTTGAAAGTATATTCTGTGGCCAATTCACCATTAATATAGATTTTGTCTCCCTTCATTTCGAAATCATTATTGTCGTATTTCATAATGATCTTTTTATAAAGAGCGATATTTTTTGCACTAATTTGTACTGTTTCTCCAGTTTTAGGAATGGTCAAAGGACCAAAGTTATCTTGGTTCCACTGAAAATTTTCTGTGTCGTGTGGGAAAATAGGAGAGTAGATCTCACCTTTGGCTTGTATTCTAGGACTTATCTTTTTGATGTTTGGATATTTCTCCAATATTTTCAGTTTCTCTTCACTTAATGGTAAAACATAGTGACTGTTATTCATTCTGCCACCTTCTGTGATGTCTAGCTTGTCAATGGTTTTTTTGTTAAATCCAGTTCCATTGGTATAAACATCATACATAAACTGCATGTTTTCTGGGTTATCTGCCATTTCGCCATTAACAAATAATTGACGATCTTTTATTTCAATGACATCCCCAGCAATCGCAACACAACGTTTTATATAATTCTCTCTTTTGTCTACAGGGCGATCAGTTACATTGTATGCCTTCCAAATAGCTTTTCTACCCATTCCCGGTTTGTACTTTTCACCAAGTCTGGCTTGCATTTCTACTTCTTTATCTCTAACAATTTGGTAATAATCTTCGTTTTGTCTTTCCAAAACAACAGTATCGCCACTTGGGTAATTAAATACAACCACATCATTGTTTTCTACCACATCGAACCCTGGATATCTATGATAAGGAAGGTTTAGCCATTCCACATACGACTTTGTTATTTTTGTTAATGGTAGCGTGTGATGAACAAAAGGAAATGCAATAGGAGTTTGCGGTGATTTAGGGCCGTACGCCATTTTACTTACAAATAAATAATCACCAACTAATAAACTCTTTTCCATTGATGAAGTTGGAATGGTATAAGCTTCCATTAAAAATATCCTAATAATACTTGCTGCAATTACAGCAAATACAATAGCATCAGTCCATTCTCTTATTGTAGATTTTTTGATTTTTGGTCGGTCCTCAGGAGCAATCCATTTTAGCTCCTCTTTTGTTCCTAGCCAAGGCATATAAACAAAAGGGAAAAGTGCTACTAACACTTGATCTAATGGCTGGTTTTTGTTAAACCCTTTTATTAATTCAATGCATAACAACATGAAAGTAAAAACATTGATAAATGGTATGATAAGCCATAAATACCACCAGTACGATTTTTCAACTAGTTTCACCCAAACAAAGAAATTGTAGAATGGGATTAATGCTTTCCAACCTGGAATTCCTGCCTTTTCAAATAGGGGATATGCAAAAGCTGCTGGTATTGTTAGCAGAATTGGAATACTCAGAACAAAGAATAATAAACTCATGTGGTTTTGGATTAATTTTATGCAAATGTGCTTTTTTCAAAGATGAAATAAAAATTTTTCGACTTAAAAATTGTTAAGCCATTGGGGCATTTAAATTTCTTTAATCTTTTTTATTTGTTGGCTTCTTTTTAAACTTTTTATTTCCTTGCTTTTTATTGAATTTCCCTTTAGAAGGGAATCTTTTGCCTGCTGGTTTCGATTTATACTCAGGTCCTTCTGGAAAATCTGCAGGTAGTGGTATTTTATGAATTACTCTATCAATGAGTTTCTCTATTTGTTGAAATTTATAAACATCCTCAGAGTTGATTAAGCTAATTGCTAAACCAGACCTTTTTGCTCTTGCGGTTCTACCAACTCTATGAACATAATCTTCGGCATCACTTGGCGATTCAAAATTTAAAATCAGATCTATATCATCAATATCTATGCCTCTACTCACAATATCAGTTGCAATGAGTACTTTAGTTTTACCACTTCTAAAGTTAAGCATGATTTCTTCACGTTCTTTTTGTTCAAAACCACTATGAAAAGCTCTAACTCCTAATTTTAAATCTTTTAAGCTTTTTGCAATATTATCAACTGTGATTTTACTGCCGGCAAAAACAATCATTTTTTGCTCGGTTTTGTCTTTGAGCAAATGTTTGAGAAGTCTTATTTTTTCAGAATCGTGAACCAAATAGGCCGCTTGTATAACACCTTCGGCTGGCTTCGACATGGCAATATTAATCTCTTTTGGGTTTTTTAGTAGTGACTTAGCTAGAGTTTTAATCTTCGGATTCATTGTAGCAGAATACAAAAGGTTCTGCTGTTTTCCAGATAAATGCTTCTGAATCTCCAAAATATCAGGTAGAAACCCCATGTCGAGCATTTTGTCAGCTTCATCAAGAACTAAGAATTCCAGTTTAGATAAATCTACATATCCCATTTTTAAGTGGCTCATGAGTCGTCCAGGTGTAGCAATAATTATACTGGCACCTTTTTCTAAAGCTTTTTTCTCTTGACTAAAATCTATTCCATCACCTCCACCATATATGGCTAATGAATCTATTGGAGTATAGTAAGCCATACCTTGGAGCTGCTGGTCAATTTGTCCGGCAAGTTCACGAGTAGGAGCTATAATAAGAGCTTTGGTAAAGGCTTCATCGGCAAAATCCAAAAGAATATCTACCATAGGAAGTAGAAATGCAGCTGTTTTTCCTGTGCCTGTTTGAGCAAATGCCATCAGGTCGGAACCTTCTAGAATAATAGGGATACTTTGCTCCTGAATAGGAGTAGGGTCTTTATATCCCATAGCATCAATTGCATCTAGAATATCACCTGATAGTTTTAAATCTTCGAACATATTTTTAGTTTATAGGGCGCTATAATTTTGCCCATAGTATAGCATTTGCTTGGTGAAATTGTCAGGATATTCTATGATAACATCCTCTATCTTTCTTTCTTTTTCTACCAATTTGTATTGAGGGTTAATGAACCCAGCATATGGAGCAATATTTAATTTTTTCCAACGCTGTAAAACTTCTTTGTGAATATTTGGATCAACTTTTACACCGTAGTTTTCTACTAAGTTTTGAGCTGCAGTATAATCACCCTCCGATTTAATTCTTTGGACTTCTTTTAATAGTCGTCCAAATATTTTTTGAAGGCCAAGATAGTCATTAATCACAAAGTATGTTTTTTCTTCTTTTGTGATTTTTTCAATGATATTTAGTGGTTCTGCCTGTTCAAATGCCCATTTAACAATTAATTGACGGTTTCTCATGTGAGATTCTTCAATGTTTTTACCTTCTTCAACTCTAACCAATTGAGTTAATAAACCACCTCGAATGTAGCTATTGTATTCGCAATAACCAACTTCTATACTTGGCATAAGTCCCCATTTTATCAATTGTTCATCTAAGGCAAAATATAGCGCAACTAAGTCGGCTCGTGCTTCTTCAATGGTAGAGGCATAGCTTTTTAATGTTTCAGAAGGATCAGCAACACCATTGGCTAGTTTGCCGCTACCATGACCTACTATTTCGTGTAAATCAACATGGAGTTTTGAAGCAATTCCTCCGTATTTATTATGGATTTCTATTTCTTTTTTTGAATAAGCGAATTCATTAATACTACCATTCCCTTTTGATGCTTCATCATATGCATCAATAATATTTGATATGGTAACTGATTTTGAACCATATTCAGCTCTTATCCAATCTGCATTGGGAAGGTTAATACCTATTGGTGTAGCAGGAGAGCAATCACCAGCTTCCATTACCACATGCACAGCTCTAGCATTTACGCCTTTTACTTCTTCTTTTTTAAAAGCTTTATCAGTACTACTATTGTGCTCAAACCAGCTGGCATTATCACTTATCGTTTTCGCTCTTTTACTGGCCTCTTCGTCAATGATAGAAATTACTGACTCAAAACTGGCTTTCTTTCCTAATGGATCTCCATAGACTTCGATAAAACCATGGATAATATCTATAGTAGAATTGATGTCTTTTAACCAAAGAATGCAATAATCATCAAAAGTCTGTAAGTCTCCAGTTTCGTAATATTGAATCAGTTTGAAAAGTGCTTCTTGCTGTTCTTTATTTTCGCAAAGTTCAACAGCCTTCTTTAACCAAATCACCATTTTTAGAATAGACTCAGAGTATTTTCCTCCAACTTTCCAAACGTCTTCTTTTACTTGTCCATCCTTTTTAACTAAAGTGGAGTTTAATCCCCATGAGATTTTCGAATCATTTTTTTGTAAATCAGAATAAAATTTCTCAGCCTCCTCTTGGTTTACGTTTTCATAATAATGACATGCACTATTTTTAATCAAATCACTTGATGTATCAAGGCTGACTCTCTTTTGATCATCAGTTTTGTTATAAATGATATGAATGAGCCCTTTGGAAAAATCTTCGAAACTAACTTCATCAGAATATGGAAATGCACCTTTAGTAGAATTTTCTAGGAGAGAGGCAAAATACTCTTTCTCACAATAGGGAAAGAATTTGTCCATGGAATAATGATGGTGAACTCCGTTGGAGAAAAATACTTTTTTTGCATAAATCTCAAATTTTTGATATTGCTCAGAACTTTTATCTCCACTATAAGTGTTAAGAATGTTTTCTAAGGTTTTTCTAATGATGAGGTTGTGTTTAAAGTTTTGATCCCATATAATATCTCGTCCCCAAAGAGCGGCTTGAGATAAATAGAATATTAGGATTTTTTTATTTAAAGGTAGATTTTCGAAGCCTGGTACTCGGTATCTTAGAATTCTAATATCTGAAAATTGGTCAGTTTGTATCTTGAAATTATTAATTGTCATTTTATAATATAAATGTGGTTTTAGTTCAACTAAAGAGCTGGCAAAAATACTACAATTATATTAAGGTGAAACTTTATGGAAATTAATAGCAGGGCAGACGCACACTTTTTTCACAAAAATGTTCAAAAGTTAATAATATATAATTGAACGGAATAGAATAAAATCGTTATATTGTGTTGATAATCAT
>JADGDY010000242.1 GCA_016744655.1 Bacteroidales bacterium
AGATAATATCAGCATTTTTTACCTGCTTTCTGCTTTTCACCACCAAGAACTCTGGATAGTAATACATTTGAATGTCAGCCTCCTCTATAGGCTCCAAAACCCAAGGCTTAAAGTAGAGTTTAAACGGATAGTGACCATCGGAAGTAAAGTAGTCAAATTCATAATCATCCTCCAATAAATCGGTTCTGGTATGCCAGATTAAATCTTCTAAAACCAGAAAATCGAAGCCATGATTTTCCGATAGTTTTATCTTCATATTTCCATCACTTCCCATTTGAACAAATAAATCCATCATAGTAGTGTCAGGATGTTGATTAATCATTAGAAGATCTTCTTCTGTTTTTGTGAATATATGAGGATAGCTTTCGTTTTTAATAAATTTAAAAGCATCCAGTTTTGGGTCGTAGTTTTTGCTGGCTAATTCATTAAAAGCAATGAGGGTTTCGCTTGTTTTCTTAGCTCCTGTTACTTGTAGACTCAATACTTTTCTATCTGGAATTTCTTCTTCGTACTCATGTAATAATGCAGATTTATCTACCTGAATAGACTCCTCTCCATTTCCATAAACCCAAAACACTTCTAATGGACGAATAATTGGAGGATGGTTGCCAATGCCATCAACAGTTGCAGTAAAAGTATTTTCCTCTTGATTATAGAAATAACATGCTTGATGATTTAAAGAAGTAGTTTGAGCTTTGTTCCAGTTGAACGAGCTGGGGTAAGGGTTAGCTAAAGGATATAAAATCTGTTCTTGTAACATTGGAATTTGCAAATTCTGTTTACCATGATTAAAAACACCTTTAAACTCGAGCATGGTATCTTGACAAATATATTGTATCGCTTGATATGTTTCGCTAAAATGAGGATAAAACTGGATTTCACTAAATTCAAAATTGGTTTCATTAAAATCTGCTTCAGAGTAAAATGGCTCCACATATTTTTCAACTGCCCTCATTGGACTCGCAAGGGTTTTGTTCTTTATAGAGTCCTCCATGTAGATGTATTTTTGCATTCCTTTTTGTATGAATTCTCCATCTACAATGAGTGAACTCCTTTGTTCATTATTGGCTAACATCATTAATGTTCCATGGTTTTTTAGAACATCAGAAACCATCATTTCAGCATTTTTTTCCAAGAGGATATTTGCATCATCATAAATATATAAGTTTCTTATTTTAATGGTCGAATCAATCTCTGGATAAAACACTGCATTATTCATAATATTCACTGTACTTCCCTCAGTTGGTAAACTTGCATTAGACCAGTTCCTTGATTCATACCAATCACTGCTAAACCCACCAATCCAACGGTGAGTAAGTTTTTTCTTGGTTTTTATTAATCTTAGATAAGACTCATTTATATTTTCATATGCTGATGTTTTATTCTCAAAGGCATCAAGTATTATTGAGGAATCACTATTATCGGCTAAAGATTGTAAATAACCAGAAGTATTGTTATCTATATCTAGACTTGCAATAAAAATACCATCATTAGTATAGTTTTCAGTAAATTGAAAGAAAGATAAATCTTCATTTTCTTCAATAATGATAAGTTTAAATTCATGACTTGTCAGATGGTACCTAAAAAGCTTGTAACCGTTAGATGATGATTCATAAACAACAAAAAACAAATACTTGCCCTCTAAGAAAACCTTGTTAATTCGGTAATAATTTACTTGCGCAATATGGTCGTTTAATTGATTCATAGAACTCATTTCGTTTGTGTTTAAATCAAAGCATAAGAATTGATCAATTGACTGTGAATAAATGAATAACCTGTTTTCCTTGTCTATACATGCTAAGTCAAAACTTGTATCAGAATTGGGCTTGTATAGTTTTTCAAATTGCTCTAAATGATAATCAAACCTATATATTGTAGTGTCTTCAGAAGTCCCGATAAAACTACTATCTTTTTCCTTGATCCATTCAGCAGAAAAAGGTGTTTCAATATGGGTGATTTCATTTTCGGACCAATGATATTTGAGGATGACAGTATCTTGATTGCAGGTAATACAATATTCCTCATCATTAATATTATAGATTTGAGGGTTTTCACAATTACTAGATAATTCTAACTCCTTGGATCTTACTAATTCTTTCGTTTGGGGATTAAATTCAGTAAAACTGAAAAAGAACTTATAATACCATGAAGGCATTCTGATCTTTCTAACATTTAGTAGCATAATATTGCCATTTTCAGCTTCACAAATACTTGAAGGTAAGGTTAATGAATCTGTAAAATATAAAGAATTCTGGAGGTATGCGATAGTGTCAATTGTTAATTGATCAGTATTATATGATACAATTTGATAATCTAGATCTTGGTTATTATCTAAAAAAGAAATCATCTCATTGTTAAATAAAACAAGTGAACCAAACTCATCATATATAGAAGAATTGTAATTTCTTTCACTAATAAAAAACAAAGAATCAAGCTGATTGGTTTCAAAATTATATTGATAAAATGCTGTTTTTATAACCCAATCTTCAGAAGTATCTAATATAAGATAAAAATCATTATTTTCATCTGTTAACATCCTATTATAGCTATAGTTCATAGGCATTTCTAACAATATTTGGAATTCTTCTGTATCTATAATGTAATCGCATAGAAGGGTGTGATTACCGGTAGAGTTTCTCGTTTTCATATATATTTTCCCTTGAGAGGAGATAATATAGGGCAGAGAGTTTTGATATGCTCTTAATTCATTAAAAACATAAACATTTGTAAATTCCCAGTTTTGAGGATTTAAAGAATAAAGCCCAATTTCACCATTCAATGAAAATAAAGCATATAGTAAACCATTATGAGGATAGAATTCCCCTAAAGGAATAAGAGTCTCATTTTCAGGATAAAAAGAAGTGCGATATATCAGTTCAACGGAATCGGTAGCTGTATTTATGGAATGTATAAAACTATGCTTCCAATGATAGGAATTATCTTCTGTATAATTAGCAACAATATAATGATCCTCAGAAACCTCACATAGTCCATATGAAACTCCAACTTTTGTTTCAAAAAATATGGTGGAATCAGGCAAAATAAACTGCCCAAAGAATTGTCCTACCATCTCTGTGCTTAAATCTCTTGGGTTTACCTTTAACAATCCGTTCTTTGATAGAATATACAAGTAACTATTTGATGCTTTCACGAAGTTACCATATACTTCTTCTTCTAATATTTTCGATTCGGTAGTTCTGGTCACCAAATCGTATTTATATAAAATCCGATTACAGACACCGAACATGCATTTTGTAGTGGAATCATATAATATACCAGACTTTCTAGAAACTGCTTTAGGGTTTGCAAAATACTGATGTTCAATAATTTTATTGGTAGCACTATCAATACTAAAAAGAAAACCTCCATTGTTCTTTCCTGCCTGTTGTTTAATTCCCCAAATTTCGGATTGGGAAAAACTAAAAATAGAAATCAATAAAAAATAGAGTAGAAATATGCGTTTCATGTGTTTTAGGATAAAGAAGTAACTGTAACGTTTAACAATTAAATCCAAAACGATGAAATGAAAACAATATTGTATTTAGAATAATATCAGGACCTTATAAAATTAAAGAACTTCAAATTATTTAAAGTATTCCAATGACTATTTTCCTATTTCCTCAAAGCAGTTTTACTCAAAATATGAGCAGGGATTTCAGCATCAATCTGTACTTCTAAAACAATGAAATCTGTTCCTTTTCCTGATTTAAGCATGTCTTTATAATTGATTTTATGAGGATACCATCTATCATCTACTTGTCTCACATCGCTCATCTCAGTCTTCTTAAGCAACTGGCCGCTTTTTGCAAAAAGTTCTTCTTTTAAAGGTACAAAATGTTCTTTCTCTATCCACATTTTACGGCTTTGATAGGTGGCATCTTCTACCTTAGCATTGAGTTCTAAAACCCAGCACGATTGTCCATCAATGGCCTCCTCAGCAATTACTTCAGCATCATAAACATCCAGAAGCTTTCTGTCTTCCATCATGTCTTCGTAACTTAAGTCGGAACCCATTACCGATTGTCGCAACATATGACCTGAGAGCTGAATGGTACGATCGGTGGAGGGTGTATAAATCCAAAGTCTGTCTTCCAACTTGAGCATTTTGGTGCCCTTCTCTCTTTCTGGAGCTAAATATTCTGTATATGATTCCTCGTGACCTTTGGTATAACTGATAGATTCCAATGTTCTACTGTTTCTTCTACCATGAACCACCATTTGCGATTTGGTGATTTTAGTTTCAGATGTCATATTGAAATCCACTTTATCAATAATGGTTTTTGCATCTGGAATTTCTTGGGCAAAAAGCCCTATTCCGATGAGTATTAAGGTGAATGTTATTATGTTTTTCATATTCTGTTTTATTTTTTCTCACACAAAGCAGCAGAGATGAGAAGAGTTTTCTTTGCAATAATATAATTCTGCTTTTTTTGCGATTCTATTTCGTTAAAAATCATTGTAAAAAACTCCCAAAAGAACAATTTTATATTACAACTTATTTCTTTGCGCCTCTGCGTCTTAGCGTGATTTAAATTTCATTTTCCACTCTGCGCCTCTGCGTCCATTTATCCTAAACCTCCAACTCCTTAAACAAAGTAGCTGTTTCTCGCTTATAAATCCCTATTCCCGAAAGCATATTTCCTAAAACCATGGCCAATAATCCGGGTATGAAACCAATATATAATAGCTCAACTGTGAATTTACTTCGAATGATATTTGGCATCAACATGGTTGAGTTTTGCATCATTCCAGCAATGTCAATTCCAACTACTTGCATATACCAGGTTCCTAGCAAACCGAGCGTAGTTCCTACAATTGAACCAATAATTCCAATGAGGACAGCTTCATAAATTAAGGTTCGATAAATATGGCCTTTCTCTTCTCCCAATGCCAAACGGATTCCAAATTCTTGGTAACGGCGCAAACCTCCTAGCAAACCTGTATTCCATAAGACTATCGACATCACTAAAACAAAAATAGTGACAAACATAGAGGCAAAACCATCTACATATTCTAGGTAGCTATCCAAGTTGTTCTGGTCTCGTAAACGAAGCATCAACGGAGCAAACTCATCGTTAATTCCGGCATATTTCTCGTTGAATTCATTGGCTATTGCTGTTGCTTTTTCATCCACATAAAGACCTTCATTAAAGAAACCTAGAATTTCTCCAGCGGCATCCTCCATATCCAGCATATATCTGGCATCTGAAATATCA
>JADGDY010000063.1 GCA_016744655.1 Bacteroidales bacterium
TCGTAGAATATATTTATTCGGTCTTCTTTTATTCATTTGACTTTAGGTTTTCATCAAACCAGTTTAGTGCCAGTTTAATGGATTGATTAATATTAATGTTTTTTAGCGCAAGTTCCTGCTGTGCTTTGTGATTCGAAAAATAATTTCCAAGTCCCAGAAGTCGTGCATTCACCACATTTAAAGGAAGAGGTAGAGAAAAATAGGACTGCAATATGCCTATCACATGACCCACAAACATGAGTAGGAATTTAGGGATAGGAATCAATATTTTCTTTTTTCCAGTGAGTTCTCCAACTTTTTTGAAGAAGTCTTTATAGCTTAAATTTTCTCCAGCGATTAAATAGCACTCCCCACTTTTCCCTTTCGTTAGAGCGTTGCAAATAGCTTTAGAAGCATTTTCGGCATCCACAAAACTTTTGCCTCCTGGAGGATAAAATAGTATTCTGTTTTCAGAAGCATAGAGCAATAGTTTTCCGCTACTGGGTTTTGTATCGTAAGCACCCACCAAAAAAGTAGGATTTACAATAATGGCAGGAAATGAGTTCTCTTTAACTTCACGGATTATATTTTGTTGGGCGAGATATTTACTGTAGGCATAACCCGATGCTTTCAACCATGGCATAAAACCTGAGGATTCTTTTCCTGGATGTTCTCGGCTTCCATTTGTAAAACAATTGGCTGTACTGATAAAAACAAAGCGTTTGATTTGAAAATGTTTAGCAGCTTCTACGAGGAGTTGAGTGGCTTCTATATTGGTTTCTTTATAAGCTTCGAGTTCCGAAGGATATTGAGAAGTTTGAGCCGCAGCATGAATGATATAATCACAATCCATTACTGCTTCAAATACGTCATCACGTCTCGTAATCTCACCTTCAAAAAACTCACAATCCACCTCCTCTATAGCGCTTCTATCTGCTCCTTTTCTGAGCATGGATTTCACAAAATATCCATCCTCTAAAAACTGTCTCACTAAATTGGCTCCCAATAAACCATTTGCTCCTGTTACTAATACTTTTTCCATGGTATTTCTTTTCATTTATGCTGCATATTCTGTCATTTCCTTTTTTGCTCCATTGGCTAAAATTTGTAAGCGGATTTTTTCCGGAAACCACTTAAATGCTAATCTGTTTATTTTATTAAATAGCCCGGGCACAATAATGGTTTTTTTTGCAAAAGTCTGCTCCAAACAGATTCTTGCGGTTTCCTCCGGCGACATATAGGTGGCCTGTACGAATTTACTGTATTGTTCCATCCTTTTTGAAACATCAGTATTTGTAGCCATGCCTCCTGGGTGAGCCACACTCACCGATACATTTGTCCCCGACAATTCTGTACTCAATCCTCTTGAAAAAGATGATACAAATGCTTTTGAAGCGGGATATATGGTTTTAAAAGCCATGGGACCAAAAGCGGCCATACTTGCGATATTGAGGATATAAGATTGTTTTTGTTTTTGCAAAAGGGGCAATAACTGATGACTTAAATACACTAAAGCACTCATATTAAGATTAATGATGTTTTGAAAATATGCCAAAGAAGCATCTTCGAAATATTTAGTTCCACCTATGCCTGCATTATTTATCAGCATATTTATTTCGAATTGGGCATTTATCCATTTCGCTAATGTCTTCACATTCTGATGGTTAGCCAAATCAGTTTCGAAGCCTATTGCACTGATATTGTATCTTTTAGAAAATTGCTGAGCTATCTTGCCAATTCCTTCAGATGGCAAAGCCGTAAGAATAAGATTGTGGCCTCTTTTGGCACATTCCTTCGCCAAACATTTCCCAAGTCCCATACTCGCTCCTGTAATCAATGTATATTGCTTTTTAGTTTTCATGCTTGATGTTTTTAATGGGTATTATTGTTTCTTCCAATGAATGGTGTATCCCAAATTGAACTCTAGAAATTCAGCTAACATAAAATTGATGGACCTTATATTTATACCCAATGATATGTGGTCAGTAAAATAATATCGAGCTCCTAAACGCTGATATAATTGCTTGAAATTTCCATATTGATGATGTTTCGCATAAATCCCGATACCGCCTGATAGTCTTAATTTATCGATAACCAATTCTGGAGTATATATCAAACCAATAGTTAAATTATCGAGGCTTTTAGGACCAGGAGTTCCATCAGTATTTGCTGTTAGGCCCCACAGATAATTAAAATCGACACCCGGCCCAGACCTAAAAGCATTGGAATGCTGGAAAGAATAATGTATACCTAGCCCAGCTATGGCATAGTAATTACTATCGTATTCGTGTTCATTAAGTTGATGGTCGCCATAACCTAGCATAAAGTATAACTCATTGGATTTCTTTTTTACTTTTGGCATCCTTTCCATGCCTCTGGTATTTGGCCTTTTATTGATGTGATATTTTAATTCAAAAGAAGGAGATATTAAATTCAATCCTCTATTTGGCCTTTCGAATCCTCCATTAGAGAAGTGGGTAAAACTCAAACCCAAACCTAAATCTAAATGATTTGTAATGGGATAAAATGCATTGACACCGATATCTAAATACACGGTAACATTGGACCCAATGGCATTGTTTTTAGGGTTTTGTATGGAATCGTAATGGTTCCAGCGCCAAGCCATTCCAAATTGAAATTCAGAATACAACTCTAGTTTCTCCCAGCGTTTAATCGGAATGCCATAGAAACCATAAGCAGCCAAAGGATATCCTAATTCTTCAGTGAAGAAATCGCCCATAAAAAATCCAACACCATAATAGGGTCCTCTAAAGGTTTTCTGCCAATCGGTATAACCTGGGTTTTGAAAACCAAATTTGAAGGATAAGGACTGATAATTAGTGATGGGTTTTCCGTTTAAATTATCCCCTTTCACAAAATCTGTGGTCCCCATCACACTACCATAATGATAATTAAGACTAAAGAACGGATGGTGTTTCTTCTTTTGAGAGGAGGTATCGTTTTGAGCAATCCCACTTATTGAAAAAGCAATCGCTATTATGATGAAGATTTGTGTTTTTATCATTTGCATTACGAGTTTTTAATGAATCGTTGACGAGTGAAAAGAAAGAGAACTAAATAATAGGCTATAATCCAAGATAAGAATCCGGTAACAAGCCCTCCCACAACCATGGACACAAATACATCGCTACCTGCAGCAAGTATGGTTGAGATAAAGCTGAGTCCAATTTTGTCTGGAAAAACAAAGTTTGGACTTATGCCTAAAATAGTCTTTCCGAGCCAGTAATTAAAAGCAAATACAAAAGCTCCTGTGGCAATATTGGTATTGAAAACTCCGATTACTGCTGCTTTTTTATTGACCTTAATGATGGATGCAATCCCTAGAGAAACTAACATCTGAAACCCAGGAATGGGCATCATTCCAATAAAGGAACCTAGGGCAAATCCTTTGGCAATATATCGAGGTTCACCATCTAGGGTAAACAGCTTTTTCCATCCTTTTGTTTTTGAATTCTTCATTTAGCGTCCTCCATCTTATGAGTTCCATACGCCAATTCATTTGACAAATTTTGGTCTTTTAATAACTGCTTCAAATTGTTGATGGAATCGATGAAAGCATTTTGAATAATGGGGTCTTGAATGAACTTGGGGAATTGTGGCTTTTGAAAAGTGATACTAGTGAATTCAACCTTGGTGAGTCCATTTTCTTGAACTACAAAAGACCAATGTCCTTCATAATATCCCATCCTCGACACCTCTTCCACCTGTGCTAATTTTGATGGCACTCCTTTGAGAAATAATTCATTGGAGGAGTCTCGTTCAACTAAACGATACTCTGTGATTAATTCTTTCTGCTGAAATGGCCATGGAATGTCGAAGAGGTTGTAAATAGTCCAAGACTTGTGGTCTTGTTCAACTATTTCACACTTTTCAGCTCTTACGGTCCACTTTTTTAAAAGCTCCGCATTTCTAAACATTGAAACCAGCTGATTCGGTTGAGCCTCCACAATAAATGTGATTCGCATTTGCCGGGTTTTCAATGTATCCCCAATGTTTAAATACCTATAACTAAACTGAATTTGCTCAGATTCTCTGCTTGTTTTCCAAGCTGATAAAGCTTCATGAGCTAAAGTGGCTGTGCCGCTTATTAAAAGAAATATAGAGCTAATTATAACTATGATTATTCTCATCTATGTTTTATTTTGAGGCAAAACTATAGCGAGAAAATGCAAAGAAGTGTAGAATTCTTATGAATTGTAGAAAAAGCTAATGAGTGGTGAAAAACGGAAGTTGAATTGTATTTGGCCAAAACAGGCGAATGATTATTTTATTTCTTCTTCATATTAGTACGCTGAGAGAATTCTCCTAAAAACGAGTCAGTATTTTTGGTCAAATAAAACAATATACCTTGTATTTCTAAATACAAATAGTAGTATTTGCCTTGTAAAACTAAATCTAAACTACATAATTTGCCTTGTATTTCTAAAACATGACTGATTGTAATTGCCTATATTGTTCAATATTAATGGTTTGCAACAACTTGTTTAATACGCTCATTTTAAGATTTCCTCACATAGATACGCTGAGTGATTTCTCCCAAAAACACGTCCGACTTCTTTAACTCAAAAGCCAATTCCTTTGGAAGATGAGCAAATAATGGGACACCTCCTCCGAGCAATATAGGGATAGTGGTGAGTATTATTTCGTCTATTAAGTCTTCATTCAAAAACTGTTGGATGACTTTCCCTCCATCGATATATAGACTATGATGTCCCTTTGCATGAATTTGATTCAACACAACGGACAATGTGCCTTTAACCAATTCAATTTTATCTTGGAATTCCTCTGGAACAGACTCTAAAGAGTTGGATAAAACATAAACAGGCTTGGTATAAGGCCATCCAATGCCAAAGCTTAGCACCTTTTCGTAGGTATTCCTTCCCATTACTAAAGCATCTACTCTTTCCATTAATGCTCCATAACCCATATCCACTTGGTCTGGATTAGGAATCATTTCTAAGTAGGAGATTCCTCCTTCTTTATCAGCTATATACCCATCGATACTGGTGGCTATGAATACTATGTTTTCTCTTTTTTCCATGAAGTAAAATTAAGAATTTAGAATCGGTGAGCTGTTAAAATAAACCTAAAAACAGAAATATCGTGCACGATATAAATAATATCAAGTATGTTTGCGTCGCGAACGACATAATACAGTTGGAAGCAGGATGCACGAAGCATGAAGCCACTTCGAGCTTCGGACTTCAAGCTTCATGCTAAAAAAAACAAATACATGAAAATAATATTAAGAATACTATTAGGAGCAGCATTATTATATGCTGGAATTGGCCACCTCACTTGGCTCAGACAAGAATTTACAGCACAGGTACCACAATGGATGCCTTTGGGGACTGATTTAGTAGTAGTACTCTCGGGAATTGTAGAAATCATATTAGGAGCTAGCTTAGTCTTTTTTTATAAATGGAAACACATTGTTGGCTGGTCAGTTGCTTTGTTTTTCATTGCCGTATTCCCCGGAAATATTTCACAATACATAAACGAAGTAGATGCTTTTGGACTAGACAGCGATAGAGCCAGGTTAATTCGTCTTTTCTTTCAGCCAGTATTAGTGCTTTGGGCTTTATGGTCAACAGGGGCTTGCAAAAAACGCGTTTAAAGTTTAAAGTTCGAGGCTCCAAGTCAAAAGCAGTATGCTTGAAATTCAGTCTCCCTTTAGGGTAGGGGCAAGCTGATTTCAAGATTCAAAGTTGGAAGTTTACAATAAGGACTACAAGCAAAACCCAGTATTCAGAACCCTATATTTGTTATCACACATCAAACAAAAAAACAACATCATGAATAATAATAAAGACAACAAATTTTATAATTTCGAAGCCAAATCCCTACAAGGGAAAAATATAAAAATGGAAGCCTATAAAGGCAAAACAGTTTTAGTAGTAAATACCGCGAGCAAATGTGGTTTGACTCCTCAATATGAAGGACTTGAAAAACTATATCAAAAGTATAAAGACCAAGGTTTGGTGATATTGGGATTCCCCAGTAATCAGTTTGCCAATCAGGAACCTGGGGATGAGAAATCCATAGCTGAAGGATGTTTAATCAATTATGGTGTTAGCTTCCCTATGTTCTCTAAAATTGAAGTCAATGGAGAGAATGCACATCCAATATATAAATACCTCAAGCAAGAACTCAAAGGAACCTTGGGCAATAATATCAAGTGGAATTTCACTAAGTTTTTAATTGATGCGGAAGGAAATCCTGTAAAGCGATTTGCTCCTACTACTAAGCCGGAGAAGATAGATGTGTATTTGGAGAAGAATTTGAAGTAAAAAAAGCTTGAAGCTTGAAGCATGAAGCATGAAGCATGAAGTGACTTCGAGATTCGTACTTCGCACTTCTAGCCATTAAAAGCCATTTCGACAGGCCTGTCTAGCCTGTATCCTGATAGGCTCAATGACCTTTAAAACTACCCCTATGAAATACAATCAACTAAAATTAGAAAATCAGCTCTGCTTCCCGGTATATGCAGCTTCTCGATTAATTATAAGGGAATACCAACCTTATCTAGACCAGCTAAAAATCACCTATCCACAATATTTGGTTTTGATGATATTATGGGAAGAGGATGGCATGCCAGTAAATGATATTGCTAAGAAATTAATTTTGAATACCAATACCATTACCCCATTATTAAAGAGGATGGAAAAGCAAGGATTAGTGGAGCGTGAGCGTTCCAAGCAAGACGAGCGAAAAGTCATCATTAAACTCAGCAAGCAGGGCTTCGATTTACAAGAAAAAGCAAAATCTATCCCTGAAGATTTATCTAAAAAGCTTCTGGATAGTTCCTTGGAAATAAAAGATTTGATACAGTTGAAAGAGAATTTGGAGGATGTTATTTCTTTGTTGGGCGATAAAAAATAAATCCATATCTTTATTTTTGAATAATAATTTTTTCAGTCTTGACTTCTTTATCCTGTTTAATTTCAACGAAATAGATGCCATTAGAAAATCCGCTTAATTGAAGAACCATTTGTTGTTCTCTTGTTGCTATTCTCAACATTTCATCACCCACAACATTATAGATTTTAACTTCAGGTTTTTCAGCTATTTTATCAAATCGAATATTAAGCTCATTTTTGCAAGGAATAGGAAATAATTCAAAACCTAATAAATTCTTATCTTCCTCTAAAGCTGTAATATCAAAAAGAATTTGAAATAATGCTGCATCCGAGAACTCAAAGCCATCAAATACTTGAAATTTAAATTGGTCATCCACCGCTGTGTTTGAATTAGAGGAATAAGTCATTTGATTGAAGTTGGAAAGCTCAATTTCTTGTCCTATAAAAATTGAACTACCGTTATAATCTAGCACTCCAAAATTTGGTAATTCTGTAATTTTCAGTTTTAATAGTGTATCGAGTTCGGCATCAGAATACGCATTTAAAAATGTTTCTACTTCTATGTTAACCTCAACATTTTCATTGCTAGTAAGGCTAATATCAGAAGAAACCGGAGCCGTGTTTCGCATATTTTCCAATAAAATATCTAAAACAACACCTTCAATGACTGTCAGTTCATAGGGTAAGTCTTCTGGAATATGGTACCAAGAATCATAGGAACCACCCCATCCAAAATTAACATGATAAAAATTATCTTCATTCCATCCGTCAAGGACTACATTATGCCCTACTGTAACGGCATCATTAACCACAGCTAAATGAATGGGTAGTGCATGGCGCATATTGAATTGCATTCTCTCATATAGGTTTTCAACTTGAGGATATAATAATTCGGCATTTGAACAATTAAAACTAGCATAAGCATCAGCTGCTTGATTCACTCCAAAGGTTCCTGATGCAGAGGATGAATAAACTTGAGTACAGGCTACACCACATGCAAATACAAGGTTTGAAATTTCGAGGTCTGATGGAGTAAGTCCTGTATTATAATTGTTTTGAAGGCTAGATAAATTTGTATTCAAAACTGGAAAAGAAGGAAAATCCAATTCTTCAAAATCATCATCAATATCATATTGTCTGCCACTATAATTATGATAATAATCATCGTTATCGGAGAATACCTTTTCATTGATGGTTTTATGAAAATCTAAAATTTGTGACATTGTAATTGAAGGACAACCTGCTATACTTCTTGTATTATCAATAGGATCCATGGGGCAAGCAGCATTATAGGGTGCAGATTGAGACCACTGTGCTTCTACCCAGCCTTCGGTTGAAGTAGTTCCTAATTCAGGCCATGACAATGAGCTTTTATTATTTGTTTTGCCTGATAATAAGGAGGCCCAAGTTTTGTTGTTTTTGTATTTATACTTCGAAAGGTAAAGCTCTTTAAATGCAGCCCTCTTCTCAAAATCAGCACCAATTAATTGATGTAATGGGTTTTCATTATTCTTTTCATATTTTCCATGTAAAGAATAAGCAATTACTGGTGGAAAGTCTTTGTCGTTGGAAACCAGGGCATAACCAGCAGGTGAAAGATTTACGATATGATAAAGTACCTTTCCATCAAAGGTGCAGCTTTCATAATCCTTAAAATGATAGGTTTCACCTTTTGTTTGGTTTAGAAAAACATTTGCCACTTGAATAGCTTCGCTTTTTTCAACTTGTTGAGATATAACAAATGTGCTTAATAACATCAGTGTTAATAATAGGACTAATTTTTTCATCATGCTTGTGTTTGTTAATGCAATAACAAATGTATTGTTTTATTTTATTCAGGTCAATTAATAAAAGGGAAATTGGAAGGATAGTATCATCAATAGGCTTGATCTTAAATAATAAGAGCTTGAGAAAGCTTCAAAATCATCCTCTGAATTTATATGGACGAACGGAAAATAGACAGCCACTTTTCAAATTTTGCACATAAAATTGCCTTTTTGGTTACGACTATAAATACCTTTTTAATAGTTCGAAAAAGAAATACCAAACCCTTACTAAATACTAGATGCACACCTCACCAAAATGAGATGCGTATCTAATTCAAACAAGCACCGCATCTAATCGAGATTAGCACCGCATCTCGTTTAATCCAACACAGTAGCTAACTTATTTATAAACCGAGGCTTGCTTATATATGCTCTTACGAAAAATAAATATGACGGAGCGTTTAATCAATATATTAGCTTATTGGTTCATTTGCTAAATATTTGATTATTAGAGTTTTTATATTTGAGGGTGTAGAAGCATATACGCTACATAGATCAATAAATACATTAATTTACTAAAATTATCTCTTATGAAATTTAAAGTAGTTACACGCAAGAATCCTCGAGATTTAGAAGCAGCTCCCAAGTATTATGCTCAGATTGTACGTCCCGAGAGCATTACTATTGAAAAGCTATCCAAGCGAATAGCAGAGATTTCTCCAGTGAGTGAGTTGGATACCCAATCGGTTCTTATTGCATTTACCAAGGTATTGCCAGAATATTTTATTGAAGGTGCTACTGTAGAACTTGGCGATTTGGGCTATTTTCAAACCACCATGCAAAGCAATGGTATAGAAACAGCGGAAGAATTTACCTCAAGCCTAATCAAAGGCTTTAATGTAAGATACCGCGCCAGCAGTAAAGTGAGGAATGAGTACAAAATGGTGAAATACACCAAGGTGCAAGAATAAAACGAATCAATTTCATTAGTAAAAAGCACATAACAAAAGCTTCGAGGTTTCTCGGAGCTTTTTTGGATTTTTATTACATTTGTATTGACCATAAAAAACTCAGATTATGAAATTACATGACGCAATAATTAATTTATTAGAAGATAAGAAAGGTAGCATGACAACTCAAGAAATTGCAGATGAGTTGAACAGGAATAATTGGTACGAAAAAAAAGATAAATCTGAGATAACAGCATTTCAAATTCATGGAAGGACAAAAAACTATCCTCATTTATTTGAAAGAAATGGGACTATTGTTTTGCTTGTTTCCCCAATAGATAGTTGATAAAAGCACTACAAGACACCAACATATACTTGGCATCCTCAAAATCTGGTTCTTTTACTTCCTCCATAATTGCATGGCGAACCCCATTATCTGGACTATTGGTATAAGCATAGAGTTTATTAAAAGCTTCTTTTAATTGTGAATTGATTTGTAATCCTTTTTGCTCAAGCTGGGCAAGTGCCTTCCCCAGTGTTTTCTCTTCTGTGAGCTTTCTTGTAATGGATTCTACTGCTGATATGGATTCTTTAATGGAGTTGCGATACGAAGGGTTTTCCTTATCTGAAAGGAATCCTATAGCTGTTTTTAGATGTTGATTGGCTCCTTCGAATATATTAATTGTTTTCTTCAGGCTGTTTTCTATAGATTCAATTTCAGCTTCATTTGAAATAGGCACAACTTTTTTGTCAATAATTCTGTAGGCAGAGTACTCTTCTTCTAATACTTTATTCAGCATAGTTATATCTCGGTCAGTTTTCCCAGAATCATCAATATAGTTTAGAAGATACTCAATCATATTGTAAATTTCAAACCATTCCAATCTGAAAATAGTTTCTTTTAATTGATGTTTTAGTTTTGTCGGTTGAGTTGGAATATTGTCTACATGAAGTTTTAAAAACATCCATAAATCCTCAAAAAAATATTTATTATCATCTTTAAGATTATAATTTATGAATCTAACAAAAATGACATTCCATAAACTTATAAATAAGTCATTATCCATCGTATCCAACTGAATTTCCTTCACCGAACTTGTAATTCCCATTCTATCTGAAAAGCTTTCCATTTTTTTGCGCTTTATGTATTACTGAATTAGACCAATTCATTCATCTTCTTATATATCTTTTTCATCATTAGGCTTTTTACCAAATCACCAAAGGCTTTGTCTTCTAATATCTTCTCGAAGATGTCTTTGTTTTGATCCATTCTTCCAATGAGCTTTTCGATAAAGACATCATCAAATGCATATTTAAAGGTATCGAGCTTGTTGACCTTGGCTTGGGTTTGGAGCTTTTGATTTTGCATTAACTCTTCTTCTATTTGATCGAAGAATAGCTTGTCGGCTTGCTCAAATTCTGTTCCAAAACGATCGTTTAATACATTGATGATTTCTGATAATAGGGCCTCCTCTTCTTTGGCTCTTTTTAAACCTACTTCTGTTATCCCGCTTAATTCTCCCGTTTCGTTTTTAGTGAGTTCAATGGAACCTTCTTTTATTTTTTGTAGGCGATAGTACTCTAGTGCTACTTCATCGTCTAAATACAGCGCTTCTGATAAATCTCTTTTGGGTAATCGGGTTTGAAGCAGTTTGGCATAAGCATAGAACTTCTCTAAGTCAGAATCGATAAAAGGCATTATTTGCGCCAAAAATGAATATAGGTTTGTCCAGGAGCGCAAGCCTTTTTTAAATTCATCTTGCTTTTCATCCTCCTCTATTTCATTATATCTATCCACAGCAGGATCGGTGGAAGCATATAATAACTTTTGATTCTTAGGATGGTTTATTTTTACTTGAGGATTGAAATAAACCTGAGCAAAGTCTTCAATCTCTATGGGCCAATATAACTGAAACTGATCTAGTCTGTTTTTTAAATCATATAGATGGTTGATTTCTACATCTTCTATTACCGTAGTCATTTCATAATAAGGCTGAAAAGAACTGAGTATGATATCTCTATCGTTTACAAAATCGAGCACAAAGGTGTCTTCTTTCCCAGGGCAGGTTCTGTTTAATCGCGAAAGCGTTTGTACGGCCATAACACCCGAGAGTTTTTTATCCACATACATGGTGTGCAAGAAGGGTTGGTCGAAACCTGTTTGGTATTTATTGGCAACAATTAATATTTTATACTCTTCTTTGGCAAAGGCTGTGGGTAATTCCTTTTCACTATATCCTGTTAAATCAGGTTCCGACACCCCATCAGGGGTATTATCGTCCATTACTTTTCCCGAAAAAGCCACCAATACTTTTATTTCGTGGCTATAGTTTTTGGTTTTAATATAACGCTCAAACTCTTCGTAATATCTTTTGGCATGCAGACGGGAACCACATACCAGCATGGCTTTTGCTCGTCCTCCTATCTTTTTGGCCACCACATTGCGAAAGTGTTCAATAATAATCTCTGTTTTTTGGGCCAAATTGTGGGGATGCAGCGAAACAAATTTCCCTATAGCTTTTGCAGCCTTCTTTTTGTTGAGATTAGGGTCTTCATTAATGGCTTTGGTGAGATTAAAATAGAGTTCGTAGCTGGTATAATTCAATAATACATCTAAAATAAAGCCCTCTTCTATGGCTTGTCGCATGGAGTATAAATGGAAGGGCTGGGGCTTGTCGTCGGCATCTTTATGGCCAAATACCTGCAAGGTTTTATATTTGGGAGTTGCTGTAAATGCAAAAAACGAGATATTGCGCTGTTGGCCTCTAGCTGCGGCGGAACGTTCTATTTCTTCGCGGATAAAGTCGTCGCCCGAATAGCCCATGTCTATATCTTCTTGGCTGGCTTCCTCCAATGATTTGGCAGCTAAAACTTCTTTTAGTTTTTTACTGGCTTCGCCACCTTGTGAACTGTGTGCCTCGTCTACTATTACGGCATAATTACGGTCGGGTAATTCTCCCACCTTATCTATTATAAAGGGGAATTTTTGCAGTGTTGTGATAATAATATTAGTGCCAGAACCTATGGCATAGGCCAACTGTGAACTGTCTTTGTCAATTTTTTGTACCACCCCCGATTTATGCTCAAATTGATAAATGGTATTTTGCAATTGTTGGTCGAGCACTTTACGATCGGTGACCACTATAACGGAATGGAATATGCGCTGATTGGCTGAATTGTGTAGGCTCGACAAGCGATAAGCCAACCAAGCAATGGAATTACTTTTGCCCGAGCCTGCGGAATGCTGAATGAGATAATTGGTTCCGGCTCCAACTTCTAATACATTTTCGCCGATTTTACGAACAGCATCTAACTGGTGATAGCGGGGGAATATGAGCTTTTCTTTTTTATATGTTTTCCCCTCTACCTCTATTTCTTCTGTTTGTAGGTGTACAAAACGTTGAAGAATTTCTAACCAACTGTCTTTCTGCAAAATATATTCCCATAAATAAGACGTACGGTAGTTGTTGTTTGTGGGTGGATTTCCTTTGCCGCTATGATAACCACGATTGAAAGGCAGCCAGGAGGTTTTTTTTCCTTCTAATTTTGTGCTCATGAATACTTCATCCTGATCCACAGCAAAATGAACCAAAGTCCTTTTCTTAAAGGCAAAAAGTAATTCTCTTGGGTCGCGGGTAGAACTGTATTGTTTGAGGGCATCACCCGTTCGTTGGCGAGTAAATTGGTTTTTGAGTTCTAAGGTAGCCAATGGTAGTCCATTTAAGGCCAATACCAAATCCACCGAGTTTTTGTTTTGGCTGCTATAATATATTTGGCGGTAAACTTTTAGATTATTCTTTTGATATAATTGAATGGCATCGGGGTTTAAGGCAGAGGCCGGCTGAAAAAAGGCCAATTGAAAACGTACCCCATAATCCACAAAGCCATTGCGTAGCACCTCTAAACTGCCCCGCAAATCCAATTCCTTATAAAGCCTTTGAATCACCCTATTATCAGCATCGGAACCATGAATAGCCGATATCTTTTCCCATCTCTTGGGCTGAGATTCTTGCAGGAATTTAATCACATCATATTTAAACATGCCTAATTCGGGGCTGTAATCGGCGGCATTGCCTTGGCTATATCCACCTTGTTCCACTAAGGATTGTATAATTGCGCTTTCGAACGTTTCTTCGTTTATCATGCTCATGATGTGAGGTATTAATGTTTTCCGATAATGGGATTTAATTCTTTAGCTAGCATTTTCTCAAATGACTGTATATAGGGTTTCATATCTGATGTAAATCGATAGACATGTATGTTAAGCATTAATGGTGGCCTTAATTCTTTTGCCCAAAAGGCCAATTGCAAACCATGATTACCAGAGGATTGATAATAGCCCAAATGGGTTACTAATCTACCCCCCACTTCTTTTTCTACTTTGCCTACATATAAATATTTTGATATTGGGGGTGGACTTTTAAGAGCTGGCAACTTACGGTTGATTTTATCTTCTTCTTCGCTTGTAAATGCTTTTAATACTCTATCTCTATCCTTTATATCATGCAATTCGAATACATAAAGACAAGGGCAGGAATTTATTTTAACTTCATCTCTATCAAATTGATGTAAAGGTTTAAAAATATTTGTTTCTATGTGTTCTGGAAGTTTTTTGCCATTTGTATCTTTAGGCTCACTTAATTGAGAACAATCTACATTGGGGATTAATATCTTTTTATAGAGATTTTCCTGTAAGAATAATTCCTTTGCCTTTTGTAGGGAATTGGATAGTGATTCTTCTATTTTATTTTGCGTTATGTCCTTCATTACTCTTCAATTTCTACTATTTGTTCTTCTTCCTGTGCAAGGATAAATTGTCTATAAGCCACATCTTTGAAAATTAAGCGCAACTTATGTTTTACCTTTTCGGTGATTGTTTCCTTTAATCTACCATCTTCATCATAGCAATCTAATACAAACTCATAATCATCACCATATAATTCCTCACTTATATTGTTCAGCCTATTAGGTAGTTCTGATTCAAAAATCTCAAAAGTATCAGGGTCAAAATATTTAACCAATGGTTTATTAATCTCATTATATTCTCTACCTTGAAAACAAGGATTACCATGGCTTGATTCCCAATAAATCCCAAAAAACTCTGTTCTATTGGATTTATAGATTTTAGCAATCTGCAAGCTTCCATCCACTTCACGAATTGCACGATCTAATGATATGGAACTCAAAACCTTTAAAGGTTCCATGTCTAACTTGGAATCAATTTTATCTTCATCCAACAGAATTCTTTTAAATCTGTTTTTGGCTTCTTGTTCAATATCAGGTTCAGGGTCACCAAGAAAGGTGTAAAACCTTGTTTTGGTGTCATCATTAGTTAATTCATCAAACAAGAATCCTTCTACCTGTGGAGAATAGTATATTTTCCAAACTCTAAAACTATTTTTTGACCAGTCCCATCCACCAAACAAAAATTTAGCCCCACTTCTTAATTCGTGAATATCTTCACCCTGAACTTCTGATATAATTTTCTTCACTAAATCTGTAAATAATTCAGAAATATAGCCAAGTACATCTTGTAGTTGAGCAGAGGGTGATTCCAGAAATTTATCTAAATGAATGGATGAGACCATATTTAAGACCAAAGGATAGGCTCGAATTGTGCTTCCCGCAAAACATAATAAACAGTCTTTACGTGGTAGTTCAAAAAGCTTAATGCCATGTTTCCATTTCTCACCACCAGTTAAACAACTATCTGTGGCAAAAACAAGCTCCTCGATTTCATTAGTTTGTCTGATAAATGCGGTACAAAGTGTCATTTTAAATGTGTTGTATTATTATGTTTTTCTCATTGAGTTTTACAGATAGCTCAGCTTTTTCTTCATTCCAGGTGAATAAACTGTAAGCGCTCCAAATAGGTTTATAATAACCTAAGCTTTTAAAAGCATCTGAATACAGGACGTAGCTTTGCTGAGAATCTATTATTTCAAATTCAATTTTCTGCTCAAAAGATTGCCTTACTGGATTTAGTACTGTAATTGAACAAGTAAATTTACTTCTACTAGTTTTAGACTTCTTACCATACACTAAGAAATCACCCACTGCAATAAATGATTCCATCTTCTGGTCTCTATCAAGTTCATTTCCCATAACTATTCTATTATATTAATTTTTCCTGTGACTACTTCGCTGATTAAGGTTGTACGGTATTCTTCGAATAATTTAATTAATTGGCTGACTAGATTAATTTTCTTATTATGATGAAACAATTCTTTTTCTAGTACTTGCACTACTGATTTTTGTTCATCAAAGTTTGGTTTGAAAATCTCAAGATTACTTAATGTATACAACGAAAGGTTATTTATTGTTGAACCTGAATATGAAAGTTCAAATTGGGTTTTTACATAGTTTGTTTTCAAAGTATAGAATAAATATTTGTTATGAATAGAATCTTCTAGTTCAATATACGCAGCACTTTTTCCTAAGATTACTTTTTCTCCAGAATATATCGCAAGTTTTCCAATTGTTCCATTAATCGATATTAAAACAGTCCCGACTTTTAGCTCTCTTTTATGTTTTTCATACTCATTTTTACTCACACTTCTAGTAGTATCGAAGTATTTTATTTCCCCATTTTCTAGGTTATTTCCATTTACAAACTTTAATTCTGAGCTATCAACATATTTTGGCGTAGAATGAATACCATCCCCAATTCTATTAGTAACATACTTTAGTTTTGTTTTGACCCAATGCGCCGGAATCTCACCCAACCATTCAATACCAGAGTCTTTCATAGGCACATTAGGATTGATTCCTTTGGTTACGGCTTGATTAATAATTGCTGTTTTTTCTTCTTCGTAGAGTTGGAGGAGCTTCTTTTTGGCAGCTATGAGTTCGTCTATTTCTTTGGTTTTTTTATTTAGGTAGTGGGCTATTTGGGTTTGTTCTTCGGTAGATTTAGGAATACTAAATGGAATGCCACTCAATGTTTCTTGTGTCATACTTGGGATTGCTGAACCATATTTATATTGGTTAAAATCAATGGTTAAGCATAAGTAATAAAACAACCTCGGTGAAACATCAGGTTTAATATCAGTATAATATGCTGTATCAACAGTCCAGAAAGGTCCTTCTACATATCTAGGTTTATCAATAGTTCCTTTTCTTCCTAATAATACAGATGGTCCTAAATGAAGATATTTATCAGTTCGTCCAAATTCACCACCTGAACCATATATAGGATATTTCCCATTCTTATCAACAACATTCTTTTGATCCTGACCATTACAGATTGAAGCTAATCTTTTTAACCTTTTCACCTCCCAATGTTCCGGAATTTCTCCAATCCATTGGATACCTGAATCTTTATATTTGTGGTATTTATTCATTTATTTAGTCCAAATGTTTAAAGCAATTTCACTAAGGTCAGTTCCTCTGTGTTCTATTATATCTTCATTCCATTCATCATGATGTAAATAATCTGTCGTTTGACGAAGAGTGGAATATTGTCGTAATGCATCTCTTTTCTTTAGCCAAGCAGAATCTCTCATTGAGCTGTTCAGTTTTCCTTTAACTAAAGCCAAATTACCTAGTGTTAGAAGATTAAAATCTCTGACGCCTTCATCCTTCTCCAATTTGTCATTCCAGTGGTTTCTCCATTTTTTAGGCATTATATGCTCAACACTAAATCCATTAATATTGAGTTTTGGATTATCTGTATAATCATGATTTAATTGGTATAAAGCAATACAATAAAGCACTTCTCTACTATATTTATTTATAAGTTTTGATGAGTGGAAAGCCTTTTTAAACTCATCATCATTTGGAAATCTACTAGTATCCTCAGTATATTTTGAAAGGATCTCTTTTATGTTCTGTGCTGAAATAATAGCCATTTTTTTTACCTCTGCCAAAAGAGATATAAAAAGGTTGTTATAGTTTTTTGTAGTTAGTTTACAAATAGTCCTTCTAGTAAGATAAGATTCAAAAACATTAAGGATTGCATTACGCTCCCCTTGGTTAATCACATTCTTATAAATAAATAATATTAATGGGAATATTGTTGTTATTTCAAACTCACGCACAATATGTAGGAAACGCTTATCTTGTTCAATAAAACTTATTTCAGTAAGGTTTTCACCATCGGGCAATTCTTTATAAACTTCGGCGTATTCAAAAATTTCTTTTGCAAACGAAATTAGTTGTTCATCATCTTTATTTTTCAAATACTCTTTAAACTCCTTAAATAAAGATTCGATTTTGACCGAAGATTCTTTATTAATAACCAAGTAGCTATATAAAAATAATTCAACTGTTGTTCTTCTTATTCTTCCCGATGTTCTATCTCTATTCCAAAATTCAATCGCATCTTCATCAGCTTCAAAGACAGGACTCCAAAATGTATCATAATAACTTTTAACAGCACGTTTAGAATATAAATAGTTTTTTAATAGTTCTGCTGTTGTGAGCTTTACGCCGAGAGAGTTAATTGTATCAAAAATTTGTTGAACATCATCGTTTTTTGATAGAGCCATGTGAATGACAGGGAGCTTTTCAAGAATTATATTAATATAATCCCTTATGCTATCTTGTTGGGATTCTTTTTCAATTCTATATCGAAAGTATATATACGCTCCCAAAATATTATTTAAATTGTCTACTTTCTTCTCCAAATCAGATAGTTTTAATTCCGAAAAAAGCTCCCAATCATCAATATTACCGTTTTCATCAAGAATTAGCTTTTGAAAATATTTCGCATCAACTTTACTATGAATAATTCGAATTTTTTGCTCACCATAAGAATCCACAGAAACAAGAAAGTTTTTAATCCAATTTTTCAAGTTTGCTTCTTCTGCAAAATCGTAAAATGCTCTTAATAATAAACAAATTGTTGTTAACCTTTGCTGCCCATCAATTAAATCATATTCAAGGGCACCAACTTTCTCTGACTCTTTTTGCTTAATAATGATAGTGCCAATAAAATGTTCGCTCTGGTTATTTCCAATTTTAATTTCAGCAATTTCTTCTTCTAGATTATCCCAAAGTTCAGTCCAATTATCTACATTCCAAACATAAGCCCTTTGGAAAAACGGAATTATAAACTGATTACTACCTGTTAAAAAGGATTGTACTTTTTCTTTATTGGCACTTAACATAATTTCAGTTTTATTTAATTATTGTTTACTTATATTTTGTGTTATTATCTCCATATTTTGCGACCAAGGTATTTCTCTCAACAGTGTTGAGAGTTTTGTATTGTCTTTATAAGATTCGTAGCATTGTTTCATTCGCCAAAGGTTCTGCACCGAAAACCCTTTTGTATTTGGCTGCTCCTTTTTTAAATAATCGGCCAACTGATGAACAACCGATTTTCCCCAATCCGCTTCCATAGTTTGTATATGCAAATACTCCCCAATAGACCAATAGAGGTTGATCAACTCTGTATTGACCAATTGATAGGCACGCTGTTTTGCTTGCGAAATAAGATGGGCTATATGTTCAAATTGAGCTTGCAATTCCATTAGTTAAGAACCGTTTTTTCTAATTTCAATGTTTTTTCTTCTAATGCTAAAATATCGGCTTTAATATCGGCTAAAGGGCGTAGTGGCTTAAACTCATAAAAATATTTGGTGAAATTAATTTCGTAACCCACTTTGGTTTTGCTCTTATCTATCCAAGCCAAAGGTAAATGGGGTTTTACTTCACGCTCAAAATATTCTTCAAAGGTTTGAGGAACCAATTGACCTTGTTCATCCTGTTTAAGAAAAGGGATGTTTTCGTAATCGCGTAATTTGGGATCTGCTTTTGGTTTTCCTTTGGTCTTTATAATTTTACCATCCTCTTTTAAAGGCTGTTCTACGGTAATGCGCCAATAGCCAAAATACTCATTGGGGAGGGTTTTACAGAATTCACTGTCTTCAATATCACCATAGATCTGAGTGATGAAACCGATTCCTTTTTCATTGCCATTTTCAATAATCTTTTTACGTTTATTGCCTAGGCTTCGGTCCATCTTCTGCCAAAAACGATTGGTTTCTAGCTTTCCTTCTTTTATCAGTTCTTCATCTTTACTTCCAGTGGCATTAAGCAATTGAACTTTGCCTTTACGTTTTGGGCTTTTGTTATTGTCTAATATCCAAATATAGGTGGCAATTCCTGTATTATAGAAAAGCTGATCGGGGAGGGCGATAATGGCTTCTAGCCAATCGTTTTCTATAATCCAACGGCGTATATTGCTTTCGCCACTTTCAGCAGCTCCAGAGAATAAAGGAGAGCCATTGAATACAACACCAATGCGTGAGCCTTCTGGTTTCATCTTAGAAATCATATGTTGCAAAAAGAGCAAAGAACCATCGTTAATTCGGGGTAGTCCGGCACCAAATCGCCCACTCATTCCTTTAAGATCAGACTCGGCTTTAATTATTTTCTGTGCTTTTTTCCAATCTACACCAAAAGGAGGATTAGAAAGCATATAATCAAATTTATCATCCTCTAAACCATCTACAGTAAAGGTGTTTCCAAATTTTATATTAGCCGGGTTTTGGCCTTTAATCAACATATCCGATTTACAAATGGCATAGGATTCTGGGTTAATTTCTTGCCCAAATACCACCAATTCAGATTCAGCATTATATTCATCGAGAAACTGTTCGGCAACCGAAAGCATTCCGCCTGTTCCACAAGCAGGATCGTACATGGTTTTAATCATTCCGTTTTCGGCAAGCATATCTCTATCTTCAATAAAAAGCACATTCACCATGAGTTTAATCACTTCGCGAGGAGTAAAGTGCTCTCCGGCAGTTTCGTTGGATTGTTCTGCAAATCTTCGAATCAAATCTTCGAAAACATAGCCCATAAGCATAGGATCGTTCTCAGATAAATCAATCTCCTGAAACGCTTTTACTACTCTGAATAGGATATCTGCTTTGGGGTCGTCCATGCGATCAATCTGATCGTCGAAATTGAAATACTCAATAATTTCACGGGCGCTAAGTGAAAAGCCATTGATATAGTTTCGCAGATTGATGGCTATATTATCGGAGTCTGCAATTAATTTATCAAAGTCAAATTGACTTCGGTTATGGAAGTTGAATCCGGCAATTTTATTAAGAGCAATATCAATGGCATTATCCTTAAGGCTTTCTACTTTTGGCAAATATTCTAGCACTCTAGATTTTGTTGGTTTTAATACACAATCTAATCTTCGTAATACTGTTAGGGGTAAAATGACCTTACCATAATCAGATTGTTTATAATCTCCTCTTAATAGGTCTGCTACTCTCCAAATCAGGTCAGCTTTAGCTTTAAAATCAGTCATTATTTATATGTAAATCTATATCGTGATTAATCTCGTTTCACAAAAACAACTGCATTTTAATCAGGTCATTAATAAAACAGCTTTGTCAAGATATTTATTACCAAGAGAAAATGCAGTTTGTTTTAAAATTCTTTCAAATTTAGCATATATTTTCTTAAAGCTAAAATTGGTGTTCTATTTAAGTTAACCAGTTAAAGTTGATAACAAATAATGAAAACTTGACACATTGCATCAAGAATTGAGAAATCAGTATTAGAGTCAGCATATCCAAAACTCTCAACAGCGTTGAGAGTTTTGGAGCATTCTGTTTTACTTGGGTATGATTTAGATTATTTGCCTCTAAATAAAAAACATAGCCACACCCATAAAACTCAAAAAAGCCCCAGCAACCTCAGCCCAACTCACTTTCTGTTTATACAAAACCACTGCTGGTAGAATGATTAAAACGGGAACAATGGCCATAATGGTGGAGGCTATACCTGTATTGGTATTCTGAACGGCCAGTAGAGAGAATGAAACACCCAAAAATGGTCCAAAAACAGAGCCAACAATAATACCTCTTAAGGCCAATTTGTTTTTGAATGTGGCCGTCACATTTTTCCATCTTCTTAAAAAGGTAATAATGATAGTAAATCCAATAATTGCAACAATAACACGTATTTGAGTAGCTGCAAAGGCATTATACTCCCCCATTCCATATTTGCTTAGCACAATTCCGCCACCCTGTCCAAGAGCTCCAATAAAAGCAAATAATAGGCCTTTAATGGGGAATTTCAATTTGGCCTTTTTCTCTCCACTGGGTTTACTCCATATGGCAATTCCAATTCCTGATAGCACCAATAACATACCAGCCAATCCTTTCAGGTTCATGGTTTCGCCAAGTACTATCCAACCAAAAAAAGCAGCCATTGGTGGTGCCAAAGTCATCATCAGCATAGCCATTCTGGAGCCAATTTGTGGATAGGAAGCAAAGAGAAAATAGTCTCCGATAATAAATCCAACTACTCCAGAGAGTCCTAACCAAATCCACATATGTGAGTTGGCATCAACAGGAAAAGCAATACCTCTGCTGAAATATGACATGAAGCTTAAAAATACGATGGCAAAAAGCAAACGAATGAGGTTCACGGCAAAAGGGCCTACACGTTTGGTGGCTCCTTCAAAAGCAAGCGCTGTAATGGTCCAGAAAATAGCAGTCATTAAGGCTGCAAACTCACCAAAATGGGATTGAAACATGATTATAGTTTGATTTGGGTAAATGTAGTAACAAAACACCTAATGAAAATATTTTTCATTCATTTCTTTGCTTGCCCAAAGAAAGGGCACATTTTTCAAGGTGTTATTATTCTCCCTGTGGTTGAATAATACCTCTCATTCCAGATGGTAACAGTCATATTCATGCCTGTTATTTTCCATCTTCCATTCATTACACTGTGAAAAATGAGGAGTAGAAAGATTGATTAGTTCTTTGCTTGTTTATTACTTTTCAGCATTTTCGTTGTTTCAAACTTTTGTTTAAACGTTAAAAATCAAGTATTGTGAAATTTCTCCCTTGACCTGTTTCCAGTTTGGGAAAGGCAAGGCCACTGTCTTCCAAAGAAAATCAGATTTTGAGATGAGTTCTTGTGTTATAATGAAGAAAACATAATGCGCTTCATATATTTATAAATGAGAAAATAGTTTTTGCAATCTTTATCATATCCCTGCAAAATTTATAAAGCCTTCCAGAGGAAGTCTCCTCCCGCCTTATCAGGAAATCGTTAAACGGAGCAAATGGCTTGAAGGAAACAAAAACAATACTGTTTGACGGTCGTTAGTGACACTCCATAGGATGGCACTATAAGGGATCATAGTAATTTTTATGGGGACAAGCAATAAATAGAATCTGTTTGAATTTATTTACTTATTCTTTTCTTTGATTGCCCAAAGAAAAGAACCAAAAGAAAGGGCACATTTTTCAAGGTGTTATCATTCTCACTATGGTCGAATAATACCATTCCATTCCAGGCGGAATCAAGCATATTCATGCCTGATTTGGATCCACCCTCCATTCACTACACTGTGAAAAATGAGCAGTAGAAAGGTTGATTTGTCCTTTGTTTGTTGATTACTTTTCAGCATTTTCATTGGTTCAAACTTTTTTAACACCCTGAATTTGTGTATCATAAACAAAACGCATGGATTGTTTATTAAGAATATTAAAGCTCTGGATTGTGATGGCCTCAACAGGTGAGCAAAAAAAACCAAATAGAGTTCTCCTTAGGAAACACTTCTTTTTGAGTTTGAAATGCTTAATTATACTCTTTAGTGCATAAAACAATCGGAAGGGCAATGATACTCAAGTTGTATTGAAGAATTTTTTTTCAAATGGATTTCATCAATAAAGTGGGGTTTACCCGTGCTCCCCATAATTTTGAATCTGACCCAAATATTTTTCATTCATTTCTTTGCTTGCCCAAAGAAACGAACCAAAGAAAGGGCACATTTTTCAAGGTGTTATTATTCTCCCTGCGGTTGAATAATACCTTTCATTCCAGATGGTAACAGGCATATTCATGCCTGTTATTTCCCATCTTCCATTCTTTACACTGTGAAAAATGAGGAGTAGAAAGGTTGATTTTGTTTTACTTGTTTATTGCTTTTTAACACTTGCTGAGCACATGTGTTTTTGCATTGTATTCAAGTCTTCGTTCCATTGGTTTAAAGAAAATAACCTCATGCTCCGAAATTGATGACCTCAGCTGGTGAGCCAAAAAACAAACTAGAGTTTTCGTCAAGAAACGCTTCTGTTTGAGGTTTTTATTGGTAAATAAAAATCGAGTTTGAAGTGTTTTAGAAAATCTAGTGTAGTTTTTTGAGGGAAGCAGATGAAGTCTTGACTTTTTTTGTTTCGTTTTTTGTGTCAAGACAAAAAAGAATACATTTATTTTATGTCAATACAACGATTACCTCGACGGGCCAGAGGCCCAAACCCTTATTCCCCGCGTTAAGTCCCATCAGGAAGAACAGTAGGAGGTTTATACTCCGGATTGTTGAGTAATTGACAAATAGTAACATCGGTGCTTTGAAGCAAAGCTGGGGTATTGAGTTTGTGTTTTTACAATCTTAGAATTTATTCATTGTCTTTGTTTCCATCAAATTGGCTTAATACTTCTTGCCATTTTTGTTTAAGTGCTATTTTGTTAGGGAGCTTGGTCTTGTAATCAGCAACTAGTGTTGGTGATAGACTCCGATTTAAGGCAAATTCTACTACTGTTTCATCTTTTCCTTTACAAAGTAAGATACCTATGCTTGGGTTTTCGTCTTCACGTTTTACCGTTTGGTCTAATGCTTCGAGATAAAAGTTCAGTTGGCCAATATGAGCAGGTTTGAATTTTTCTATTTTTAATTCTATTGCAACCATACAACGTAATGCCCTATGGTAAAATAGTAAATCAATAGCAAAATCCTGAAAACCAACCTGAAGGGGGTATTCTTCTCCCATAAAACTGAAGTCACGTCCAAATTCCAATAAAAAAGCACTAATGTTTTGGGAGATTTTATGTTTTATATCTTTCTCAGAATGCATCGATGATAATTGAAACATTTCTAATACATAAGTATCCTTAAAAACATTTGTGATTTTTTGAGGTAAATCTCTCGACAGTGTTGAGAGTTTTGTATTTCCTAGCATCACACGCTCATAATAGGAGCTATTGATTTGTCTTTCCAATTCACGAAATGAAAGATGCTCTTTTATAACAAGTCGAATGTAAAATTCTCTTTCTTCTAGAGTTTTAGCAGAAGATAGTATAGCCATGTTGTGGGACCAAGGGATTTCTCTCAACAGTGTTGAGAGTTTTGGCACATCTTTATAAGACTCAAAGAATTGTTTCATTCTCCATAAATTCTGCACAGAAAAGCCTTTAGTATTAGGTTGTTCTGTTTTTAAATAATTGGACAACTGATTTACCATTGATTTACCCCAGCCAGCTTCAATAGTTTGGAGGTGTAGATATTCTCCAATTGTCCAATATAAATTGATTAATTCAATATTTACTGCTTGATAAGCTTGTTGCTTTGCATTTGAAATCAACTTAGCTATATGTTCAAATTTTGGTTGTACATCCATTAAAAATCCTTCTTTTGCTATTATTAGAGTCTAAGATAAATCGTTAGGTAATATTTTTCATCTCTCCTCAAATTTATTAAATATTTGGCTTACCTTAAAATATAATATTGAGAAGATATACCATTAAAACAATTCAAGGAAAGCACCAAAAAGATACTTTCCTTGAAACTAAATTTTTTTTATTAAAATTTATTCCCCACGATAAGAACCATCAGGAAGAACAGTGGGTAATTTATACTCCGGATTGTTGAGTAAATTATAAACAGCAACATCAGTATTTCGAAGCAAAGCTGGAGTGTTGAGTTTCCACTCGTGACTAATCTCGTCCAACCTGTTTTCTTGTGCTCCCAATAGCGAAGTTAATGACCAATATAAATATTCGGTGGCTTGACAATTATACTCACAGGTCTCGTCGTCATAGGAATACCAAGCTTCATCTGGATAAACACTAGGAATACTGGTAAAGTGGCCTCCTCTAGCAATATCCATGGCATCGGAAAGAGTGGTGCCGGCTTCTTCACCAAAAACCTCAGGATAGGCAAAGGCATAACCTGCATGGGTGATGATGTGTAGAATTTCTTCTAAACTTGCATCAAATTCTCCGGTTTTTCCATTTGAAACAAAGGAGGGATGAGTTTCATCATTTCCTAAATCTTGTCCTTCTCTATCGGCGGGTGGGTCTATATCTAAATCATTTTCACTTTTCCACATCACCACAAAGGCTTTATTCTCAAGCATCTTGTCAACCACCAATTGATTGTCGATTACACCATCCTCATCATTGTCGAGGTATTGTGCCATCACATTGGCTGCATGTAATAATTTAGTCTCCTCCACTGCTGGTACCGCGTAAATATCAATTCCAAAAACTTCTACTTTTCTGGTGAAATTTTCCAAGCCGGCATCTGTATGACTGGTGATGGTGAAATGAGCATCGTTTATAACTGGTACAGGAGTGTCTTGTTTTTTATCTTTTGTACAAGAAGCATAACTCATCATCAGAGTTACAGCGCTGATAAATAAAACAACATTTAAATGTTTCATGTTTGTGTATTTTATATTAGTCAATTTGTTTATTGTTTCTATCAGCTTTAAAGCTAGATAGACTTGTTGAAAGGCTCATTAAAACCATCTGTTCTTCAATAAAGAAACGTGCGGATTCCAGATTTATTTACACAAAACAGTCCGAATAGAAGCGTTCGGACTGTTTTAGAAATTCACATATATATCAGATATTGAATATCATAACACAGGTCTACTTTGAAACCACCAATTTTTGGAAATATACATTGTTCAGAACAATGAAATAAACACCATTTGAGAATGCTCTTAAGTTAATCGATTGGTTTTTCTGATTGTTTTCCGATTCGTAAACCAATTGCCCGTTGAAGGAATAGATTTTATAATTATTCATTTCTGTTTCTTTGCTCATACATTTAATCTCATTTTGAGCTGGGTTCGGAAAGACCTTAAATATATCTCCAATATCATTCAAATTGTTTTGAGAGGAGGTTGTTGGACAATAATTACCATCGGGAGCTTGAGTTGGGATGATGTATTGTGCGTCTGAAAAAAGATTGTAAAGGGTGGTGTCCATAGTCTGAAATTGACTGGCTGTGCAAGCTTGCCATTCATTTCCTATCTCTTGGCAACGATTACCATAATCTTGAATTCCGAGCATAGAAGTAAGTCCCCAATAGAAATATTCCGTGGCCATGCAATTATAATTGCAGGTTTCATCATCGTAATGATACCAAGCTCCATCGGGATATGGATTGGGAATACTTAAAAAATGACCTCCTCTGGCTTTGTCCATGGCCAAGGTAAGCCGTGAATTAGAATTGGGACCTTCGGCAAAAGCTTCTGGGTAGGCATTGGCATAACCAATGGCGCTTATAGCTGT
>JADGDY010000064.1 GCA_016744655.1 Bacteroidales bacterium
CTGGGGAATCAATACAACAATAATAGGAGACCCACTATTATTATTGGCTTTCGATAAAATAAAATATTTATATGATTTTTTCAACCCCAAAGTATTGAATAAATACACTTTTAGTTATGAAGGAAAAAGGCAAATGAATGGAGAGTTATGTTTCGTTCTTTCTTTTTATCCAAAATCAAGCAATAAAAGGTTTGTTATTGATATGGCTAGAAAAAATAAAAGCGCTATTTATATAGGTCAAATATATATATCGTGTGATTCTTATGCGTTGGTTAACTTCCAATATAAATTAGCTGTTGAGCGTGATTTTGGCTTTTTTCAAAATAGGATGCCTTTAGATTATTTTGTTGAGATGAATTACAAAAAAAATGATGGTCTTTGGTTCATTGATAATGTGAAATTTAGCGAAACCAAACAAGTAGGTGAAAAACAAAATGGGGAGTCAATTTTACATACAGTCGTTCAGGAGATTTTTGTATTAGGAGTACAACAGGATAATATTATGCCATTTCCCGATTCAAGTATTTTTAAATCTACGGCTTATTCTTCCTTACGCTATTATAACCAAAATTATAATCCTGCTTACTGGAATAATTTAACTGAAGATGAGATAGTAGATATCGATAAAAGTATAATTAATGACTTAGAAAAGGAAAAAACACTTGATGAACAATTTAAGGAATTTGAAAAAAACCATAAGAAAAAAATAAACATTCCTAAAGTGCAAAAAATAGCTTACTCATTTAATTATCACCAAGAGGAATCTATAGATAGTCTTCAATGGATGGCAATGCCAGAGTATGAATATGAATTTAAAGAATATCTAGGCCAAGAAAATGAATTTGCCAAAAATGAATTTGTCGAGGATAAGAAATATCAGAGAAAGCTGTTTCATAAACTTGATGGCTTTTATAAGAATAGAGAGGATACACTTAATACTCATAAAGCGAATTCCTACTATTGGGAAATGGATAGTCTTCAAAATATGAATTTCACTTATAAGAATGAAAATCTTGAGTCTACTAATATTTTTAATCTCACTTTGTTTAAAGAAACAAATAAAAATGTACATGTAACTCGGGTAATACCGAATAAAAAAAGCAGCTTACTTTTTATTCAATATAGTAAACAAGGAGAGATTGGAGATAGGATATCCATATTCCCTTTTAAAGAAAATATTGCTGTGGATTCTTTAAATAACATTTATTCAGCAGAATGGTTTAATGATTCAGTCATCGTGTTTTCAGATTTGAATAAACAAGGAAGAGCAGAGAACTTGCAAGCATTTAATACTTCAAATGGTTTAACAAAATCTATTTATTCTGAAAAGGATTCTACTTTTGATGTAGAGATTCAAAGGCTTGAAAATAATCTGATTTGTACTGTTCAATCGAAAACAGAAAATGAGATTTATTTAATTGATAATGTACTCAATTCACCGAAATTAAAACTCCTAAAGCAAAGAAAATCTGGGATTCTAAATTCAGTTAGAATATCCGATAAATACTATTTTTTAGTTAAGGATGATAAAGGAAATAGTTATATAAAATCTTCATGTTTTAATAGCCCAGAGGATTTGAGTTTTGTAGCGATATCTAACAAAAGAGATTATATAGAGGATTTTGATTTTGTAGGCTCTAAGATAGTTGCTGTAGTGTATGAACAATCTGTTCCTAAACTAAAGATATATAATAAAAGAAAAAGAAAATGGGATGAATTGAAACTAAATCTTGGAATTGGAAGGTATGCATTGTTAAAACCAAAAGGAAATACTTCAAGTATTAGATTTTTGTTTAGTTCTCCTTCTAAAGCTAACCATACTTATGAGTATAATTTGACAAGCAAAGAGTTAAAACAGGTTTCTGAGTCATTGATAAAAAGACCATATTATTATAAAAATACTTATGTCTCTAGGGTTTGGGCAAAAAGTGATGATAAAACTAAAATCCCCATTACCATTGTTCAAAATGTGGCTACAAGTGGGTATAAAGGATTGATATTAAAAGCATATGGTGCATATGGTACAAATGTGACACCTTATTTTGATGCTCAGGATGCCATTTTACTTAGTGAAGGTTTTACAATTGCTTATGCCCATGTAAGAGGAGGTTCTGTATTAGGTTTAGAATGGTATAAAAAGGGGAGGGTATTAAATAAAAAGAACTCCTATTTAGATTATTTAGCTTGTGCTGAATATTTAATAAAGAAAGGACTAACAACATCATCCACTTTAATCGCATATGGAAATAGTGCAGGAGGATTAGTAGTTGGACAAGCCGTAAATGAGCGACCTGAGCTTTTTAATGCAGTTATATTGGACCATGCTTATTTAGATGTAATTAACACCATGATGAATGATACACTTCCCCTAACAGTCGATGAATACAAAGAATGGGGAAATCCCAATAACAAAGAAGTTTTCGATTATATGATGGATTACTCTCCATATCAAAACATCAAAAAGCAAAAATACCCTCAAATGCTATTTATTGCCAGCTATTATGATTACCAAACTCCAAGTTGGCAAATTGCAAAATGTGTACCGAAGCTTAGAGAAAACAATTTAGCAGGAACAAAAATACTATTACTTACTGATATGAATAGTGGTCATATAGGCAATACAACAGGTAAGGAATGGATTAAGCTATTCTCAAAGAAAGCTTCTTTTATTCATCAATCAGTGAGAAATTAAAAAAAAGCCAAATTGAAAATCAAAATGGCTTTAGAAAAATAATAATTGTGTAATTATTTTAGTTTCTATGGATGTATTCTAGAGCAGCGAGGGCTGCAATAGTTCCATCTGAAACTGCAGTAGTTACTTGTCTGTATTTTTTTTGCAAAGCATCGCCAGCAGCATAAACGCCTTCTAAGTTGGTTTGCATGTCCTCGTTAACTAAAACTTCTTTTCTCTCGTTTAACTTCACTGGACCATTGTGAAGAAAGTCAGTATTGGCTTCGTATCCAATAAAGATAAAAGCTCCATCTATCTTTTTAGTATGAGTAGTTCCTTCTTTCACATTTTCGATAATCGCTTCTTGTAAAGCATCCTCACCTTTAAATGCTGTTACTTTAGAATTCATGATATAGTCAATCTTCTCATTTGCTTCCATATCGGAAACTGCATAATCAAAGGCTTGCCAATGGTCTAAAATATGAACGATGGTAACTTTTGATGCATACTTGGTCAATGAAACAGCCTCCTCTAAAGCTGAGTTACCGCCGCCTACAACAATAATTTCTTTATCTTGAAAGAAATCTCCATCACAAGTCGCACAATAACTAATTCCTCGTCCTTTGTACACATCTTCGCCTTTAGCACCAATCATTTTTGAACGGCCTCCAGTTGCTAGTATGATAGCTTTTGCTGTGAACTTTTCTCCACTAGTTAAGCTAAGACTTTTAACTTTGGTATCAAGTTCTAATTCGCTCACTTGTACATTGCTTTTAATAGTACAGCCGAACTTTTCAGCCTGCATTTGCATAGTACTTGCTAGCATATATCCACTTGTGCTTTCAATTCCAGGGTAATTGGCTATTTCATGTGTTAAAATGGTTTGTCCACCCGGAATACTACTATCAATAATTAATACTTTGGCTTTGGAACGAGCCATATAAATTCCAGCAGTTAATCCTGCAGGTCCTCCACCTAATATAATAGCATCAAAATCTGTTTGCATTTTTTTTAATCTTAAAATAAAGTCCAAGGGTTAGGTTTTAACCCTACGGACTTTGAACATGAAAATTTCTTATTCTCTTAAATTTATTAGCTCATTTTCTTGCAGGTACCATTTAGAGCCTGTTGATTATTTCGAGTGTCTGCTCAATAAGGTTCGATAATGAGGCTTGCGAAGTGCTGAAAAACAATAAGTTTACAATTGTAAATGTTTGTTTTCAGTTTGAGCGTAGCGAAATTAGTGAACTTTATTGATAGACACTATTTGGCGAACTCTACATCAATCACAGACTTAATCATGTCCATGCTTTGAATGCTACTCACTGCTTTGGCAACTTTTCCACCCTTAAAATAAACCACAAATGGTAATCCCATGAAATTTCTACACTCAGGAAGATTTCTGATTATAGCTGCTTCAGGACTATCAAACATCATATCTCTAAAAGCTACGTGATCATAATCACCACTATCTTCCATAGTCTTCATAGAACCATATACTGGAATACACATAGGACCCATACGGCCACAGCATACCATTACATTTTCTTCTTGGTTAATTAATTCTGTTAATTCGCTACCCGTAGCAACGTGTTTCAAATTTGTAGGTAATGTCATCTTATTATATTTTTTATTGTTTAATTTCTTGACTGCAAATGTACATAAATAATGCCAATTGGTGATACTAAAGCGATTTAAAATATTTTGTCAGTTTGTCAGATAAATACCTGTCATTTCTTCTAGAGGTCTTGTAAAATGTCATGTGTTAAGATGTCATTTGAGGGTAAAAAACTAGAACTGGTTTCTTGACTGCCCCAAAACTCTAAAAAAGGAGGGCAAAACTGATTTGGAATAATATCCGAATGAATTCAAGCTGGTATCAATAACAAATTAAAACTGTTTTCTCACAGAAATTAGAGAAAACTTCAATTCATCTTTAAATTAATAGAATTTAACTCTTATGCTCTTCAAATAATTGTTATTTTCGCCACAAAATTAAGCAAGTGTCAGATAGTATAGTAATCATACCAACATATAACGAGAAAGAGAATATCGAGAATATTATTCGTTATGTATTTAGTTTGTCTAAGCCTTTTCATGTTTTGGTTGTGGAGGATAATTCTCCCGACGGAACAGCTGATATCGTAAAATCTTTGATGAAGGAATTTCCTGGTCAATTATTTATTGAAGAAAGAAAAGGGAAGTTAGGGTTAGGAACCGCTTATATCCATGGTTTTAAGTGGGCATTGAAACGTTCTTACGAGTATGTTTTCGAAATGGATGCTGATTTCAGCCACAATCCTGATGACTTATTAAAATTATATCATGCTTGTCATGTCGACAAAGCAGATATGTCGGTGGGCAGTCGTTATATCACTGGAGTAAATGTGGTAAATTGGCCCATGGGAAGAGTATTAATGTCATATTATGCTTCCGCTTATGTGCGATTAGTAACTGGTTTAAGTATTCGTGACACCACAGCTGGCTTTGTTTGTTATTCCAGAAGAGTTTTAGAAACAATAGATTTGGATAAAGTTAGATTTACAGGTTATGCATTCCAAATTGAAATGAAATTCTCTGCTGTGAAACTAGGTTTCGATGTAAAAGAGGTTCCTATTATCTTTACTGATAGAACATTAGGTGAATCAAAGATGAATAAGAGTATCTTTACCGAAGCAATATTTGGCGTCATGCAGTTGCGCTTTAAAAAAATCAAACCCAAATCCGCCTAACATTTGTCTGATTCAGTCGAACGGGCATTGGGTCTAAAAATCTGAATTATGAGCAATTATTTCTTAAAGAATGCTTTGGTGATCAACGAAAACCAAAAGCAATATTTGAATATCCTTATACAGGATCAATATATTTCAAAAGTAGTTAATGCTGAAGAGCAAATTGAACTTCCTGAAAATTGTGAAGTTATTGATCTCACGGGGAAGTGGATTCTTCCAGGGGTTATTGATGATCAAGTACATTTTCGTGATCCTGGTTTAACTAAAAAAGCCAATATGATTTCGGAATCCAGGGCTGCGGTATCTGGAGGTGTTACTTCGTTTATGGATATGCCCAATACTATTCCTAATGTTTTAACTCAGGAAATTTTAGAAGAGAAGTATCAATATGCTTCTTCACGCTCCTTAGCAAATTACTCTTTCTATATGGGAGTAAGTAATGATAATGCAGAGGAGGTTTTAAAAACAGATCCGAAGACAGTTTGCGGAATCAAGATATTTTTGGGAGCCAGTACTGGTAATATGTTAGTTGACAAGCAAGAAACGCTGGACAAGCTTTTTGCAGAAGCCCCAACACTTATTGCAGTTCATTGCGAAGATGAAGAAACTATTCAAGCCAACCAGAATGCAGCAATCGAGAAATATGGGAAAGATATACCTATAAATGTGCATCCTGATATTCGCTCCCATGAAGCCTGCTATAAATCTAGCTCATATGCTGTGGGAATGGCTAAGAAGCACGGGACTCGTTTACATGTTCTCCACTTGTCTACTACTAAAGAGACCGAATTATTTTCCAATGAGCTTCCTCTAGAAGAAAAACAGATTACTGCCGAAGTTTGTGTCCATCATTTATGGTTCGAAAGAAAAGATTATGATGAAAAAGGAACATTAATTAAATGGAATCCTGCTGTTAAGGATAGAGAAGATGCTGATGGATTAATGAAAGCTTTATTAAATGGTACCATAGATGTGATTGCCACTGATCATGCTCCACATCAATTGGTTGAGAAAGATAATCCTTATTTAAAAGCCCCATCTGGAGCGCCAATGGTTCAACACTCTTTAGTGGCTATGTTAGAAATGGCTAAGCAAGGTAAGTTGAGTGTAGAGCAAGTGGTTGAGAAAATGAGTCATAATCCTGCTAAATTATACCAGATTGAAAAGCGTGGATTTATTCGTGAAGGATATTTCGCTGATATCGCCATTGTTGATCCTAAACAAAAATGGCAAGTTAATAAAGAAAATATCCTGTATTTATGCGGTTGGAGTCCGATGGAAGGTCAAGAGTTTAATTCGAAAATTTCACAGACTTTCGTGAGTGGACATTTGGTTTTTGATGCCGGAAAATTTAATGAATCAGTAAAAGGTAAACGTTTAAGTTTTGATAGATAATGATAAGAAAGTCTTTATATTTAATAGGAGTTTTAGTGCTTTTTGCCTCATGCCAACCCAGAGAAATTCAAGTAGTTGAAAAGATTCATGAGGATGGTACTGCAAAAGTAGTTTTCGATTACATGTTAAAAGGCAATGATAGCATTGCTTTACATGAGGTTCAATATCATGATGATGGTTCTCTCTATTTGGAAGGAATTTATGAGGATGGTTTGCGTGAAGGAGAATGGTTGAGTTGGTATCCTGATGGAACCATTTGGTCGAAAGGTTATTTCAGTAAAGGTGAAAGAACAGGAAAATCCTGGGTTTATCATCCAAGTGGTAAACTCTATATGAAAGGTTCCTACGAAAATGGAAAGAAAATCGGGACATGGTTGGTTTATGATGAAGAAGGTATTGTTCTTGCCAAAAAGGAGTTTTAGGTTAAAACAATTATTCCTTCTTGTATTAAGCTCATAAATCAAAAATACTATTGAAAAATTTACCTTTTGATAGATTATTGAACAATCATCTTCTGTGAATGAATTAAATTGTCATCTGAATTAATATTTAATAGATAAATTCCTTTAGGATGATTGCTAAAGTTGATTTCTGTTTTTTTATTGGAAACATTTTTTTCTAGAATTTTTACTCCAAGACTATTATAAACAGAAAGTATATTTTCAGAAATCAGATTCGATTCAATCGAGAATATTCCTAGGTTTGGGTTTGGATAAAGCATGAAGTCATTATTTGAGGCTTCATTTGTTTTTGAAATAATATCTAAACAACCTTGCGTTTCTGTTGTTGATAAATCTCCAGATGTTATCGGTAGGTCAACTATTTCGCCAACATCAATAATAGTAAAATCTACATCTATATATTCTAATTCAAAATCTATAGATAAGGACTCATTCACTTCTGTACATTCAGTTCCAGAACCGTCAGAGTTCATTTGAATTAGGCCTATAGAACCATAGTTTTCTGGATACGAACCACCAACAGGTCCATTACCAACAACTAGTAAACCATTTTCTTCAGTATAAAGAACATCAATTGGATGACAAAATACAGATATATTATTCAAAACATTTCCGTCAGAATCTATTTTAACAAAACCTCCATCTCCAGAATTGTTATATACAAATATAAACTCTTCAGAATCATTAATATATAAGCTTCTTTTTTCTTCAACTATATCAATGTGAGCAGCATTTGAAATTTCTTTTGAAAAAAGAATATTACCTGTTTCATCTGTTTTTACAAAAATACTACCTATACCATTACTCATTAATAAATATAGTTCAGATTCTTTAATGATAAAATCTTCGATTTCATATGTTTCTCCAATGGTTGTGTTTAGATATGCTTTAGTCCAAATAATTTCACCAGTATTGGAAATTTCTGTTATGAGTGCAGTAGAATAGTATAAGTCTTCATCCGAAAAATATCCAGATATGATGAAGTTCCCATTTTCTTTCTCTTTTATGGTAAGTCCTTTGCTTGCAAAATCACCAAATTTTATGGTTTTAGCCCATTCTATATTTCCCTCAATGGATAGTTTTGCTATTGATAATTGTAAGTAATCATCATCTAAATATTTATTGTGTCCAGTTAAAATGTATCCATTGTCTGAAGTATTAAAAGTGTTTTGTAGTGTGGCCAAGTTGGAGGTTTTATACCATTGAATATTCCCATCTTTATCAATTTTTGTATAAAAACCATAGGTGATAAGATCATCAGAGTTTACAAATCTGCCAACAGCAAACATTCCCGAATCGGGAGTGGATATAATATCATAATAAGTTTGAAAATTATAATCCTGATCAAGGCCCAATTGTTTATTCCAAATTAATTCACCTGTTGAAGATGTTTTCATAATAAAAGAAGCATGAGAGTTCCACCGACCAGCATAAGCAATACTTTGATCTTGTAGCTTACATGTACTAAAGCCCATAAGGCCATAATCACTATCTACAGAAAAAACTTTTGAATAAGGGGCAACTTGGCCGATTACAACAAAATGCAGAAAAAATAGAGAAAATAATAGATTGGCTTTTTTCATGATTTTTATATTAACGTTTAAGAGCGTAAATATATGAAATTTAGTTTATAAAATTTTAATTATGTTTTAAGAGTTAAATAATTCAAAAACAAAAATAACATGTAACTTTCAGCGTTTTGTTCAAAAGTAATATCATGAAAGTAATATATCTAACAATAATCATACTCTTATCATCCACAGTGATTTATGCTCAAAACTGTCCAACAGGAGAGGAGCGCATAGAAAGTACTAATTCTTTATTTGAAAAAGAAGTACTTCGTCTGACGAATAAAGAAAGGAAGAAGAGAAAACTGAGTCCCTTGAAGTATGACGAGAAATTAACTTATGCAGCGCGTTATCATGCAAAAGACATGGCAAAGGAGAATTATTTTGATCATGATTCTCATGATAGAAAGAATAAAAGATTGAAAAAATCTTGTGATATTTTTGAAAGGATAGGAGCTTTTGCCAACTATAATTATTTAGCCGAAAATATTTCTGCTGGACAACAAACACCAGATGAGGTGGTAAAAGCTTGGATGAAAAGTCCAGGTCATAAAAAGAACATTCTCAATAAAAATATGACTTTATTAGGAGTAGGATTTTATGAGAATAAAGACTCTGAATATGGAATCTATTGGGTGCAGAATTTTGGAGGAAATTAATCTAAATCATAAATAAGCTCTGACTAAATAGAATAGAAAGAGCTTTAAAGTATAGAAACATGTTTTCAAGACATGAAATCAAGTGATTTTAATCAGGGAAAACTCACACTTTGAGTTTACGTATAGAAATCAATATGTATTTTAATAAAGAGAAAATCAATCCATAGGTTCCGCTAACCGAAGCAAAGCGAGCTTACTGAAAGTAATTTTTACGGATATTTTTTAGAAACAAAGTTCAGGAATGCTGATCATTGTTTCTAATTCGTTTTAATTTGCAATAATCCGCGGACAAAAATAAAGTGTGTATCTGCCCTGGCTTTTTTGTCAAAAATTCAACTGAGACATGTTGAGCAAGTTGAAATGTTAACTCCAGTGAGTGTGATCGCATTTGTATAGTGTAATAAAACTGGAACATTTATCTTGAGAATAAAAAATAGAAATTAATAAGCATGGCAGAAAGACAAAGAGTAAATATAAACCCCTTACAATCGTCGGTAGCTATGTGTTGCGAAGAGTTCTCTTAACTTTAAAAATATGAATTCTATTGGTGTTGTTGGTTTTGTCAGGTACTAAATCCCTATTTAATGTTGATATACACCCCAAAAGCCTCATTCACTAAAACTTTACTATTTTTTTACTTTTTATTTCGATCGCCTTAGTATATCTTTGCTATCTTTAAAGAATCTAAATAAAAATAACAAATGGCACATTATCATAAGCTTGGGGCAATTCCTAAAAAGCGACATGTCACTTTTTATAAGGATAACGGCGATTTATATGCCGAACAATTAATTTCAAGCGAGGGTTTCTCCTCAGAATATACTTTAACATACCATCATCACGCACCAACCTTAGTTACAGAAATAGAGGAGGCTAAAGATGTAAGTCCCGACTTTGTAGATATGGATTTAATGGTGAAAAGAAATTTCAGTGGCTTCGATGTCAAACCCGGTGGAGATTTCTTGAGCAGTAGACAAGTAGTTTTAGGTAACAATGACCTATATATAGCACTGGCAGCTCCAACCGAAAATAACTCTGATGTTTTTTATAAGAACTCACAAGCACATGAAATGGTATTTGTGCACAAGGGAACAGGAACATTGAAAACCATGCTTGGGCATATTGATTTTGTGCCAGGTGATCATTTAATCATTCCAAAAGGAATTACCTACCAAATGGAATTTGAAGGCGAGGATAATAGACTGTTTATCGTAGAGTCATTTACACCATATCAATTTCCAAAGCGATATTTAAGTAATTCTGGTCAGTTATTAGAGAATGCACCGATATATGAGAGAGATATTCGCTTACCAAACCGCCTCGATTCTATTGATGATTTGGGAGACCATAAAGTATTGATTAAAAGAGATGATAAACTCTATACCTATCATTACGAATCACATCCTTTCGACGTAATTGGTTGGGATGGATGTTATTATCCATATGCTTTATCTATTTATGAATTTGAGCCCATTACAGGGCGTGTTCATCAGCCTCCTCCAGTTCATCAAACTTGGGAAGCTCATAACTTTGTGACCTGTGCTTTTGTCCCACGCTTATTTGATTATCACCCACAGGCAATTCCGGCACCATATAATCATGCCAATTTAGATTCAGATGAAGTTCTGTATTATGTGGATGGTGATTTTATGAGCCGTAACAATATAGAAATTGGACAAATTACATTACATCCTATGGGTGTAGCCCATGGTCCTCATCCTGGAGCAGTGGAACGAAGTATTGGACAAAAAGAAACACAAGAATATGCTGTAATGGTGGATACCTTTAAACCTTTAAAAATCACCAAACAAGCATTAAATATTGAAGTAAAAGATTATTATAAAAGCTGGAAGAAATAGATTTTGTTGCAAAGGGCAAAAGCGACAAGCTATAAAAAGTAAAAAAACAAAAAACTAAAATAATGGACAATAAATGCATTCCTTTGAATGGAACAGATTACGTAGAATTTTATGTGGGTAATGCCAAGCAGGCTGCTCATTTTTATCAAACTGCTTTTGGTTTTCAACCCATTGCTTATGCTGGACTAGAAACTGGATTAACAGATCGCTCTTCTTATGTTTTACGACAAGGAAAACTTACAATTGTTTTAACAGCATCTTTGCGAAATGAAGGCGAAGTAGCTGAACATCATAAGCTTCATGGGGATGGGGTGAAAGTAATTGCGTTAAACGTTGATAGTGCAAGAGTTGCATTTTCAGAAACCATGTTCCGAGGTGCAAAAGCACATTTTCCTCCAAAAGTTGAAAAAGATGATGATGGTGAGGTAACACTTGCTGCCATAAAAACCTATGGTGAAACCGTGCATGTTTTTGTTGATAGAACAAATTATTCTGGTCCATTTCTTCCTGGATATATCAAATGGGAACCTAAATATCAACCTAAAGATACTGGATTGCTTTATGTAGACCATATTGTAGGTAATGTAAATTGGAATGAGATGGATAAAACTGCTCGTTATTATGAAGATATTTTTGGATTTACTCAATTGATTTCTTTCGATGATAAAGATATTTCAACAGAATATACTGCCTTAAAATCTAAGGTGATGAGTAATGATAATTTTAAAGTGAAATTTCCAATTAATGAGCCAGCAGTAGGGAAGAAGAAATCTCAAATTGAGGAATTCCTTGACTTCTATTATGGACCTGGTCCTCAACACGTGGCTATGGCTACCAATGATATCATTGCTACAATAGCTGATTTGAAAAACAGAGGTGTTGAATTCCTACACGTTCCTGATAGTTACTACGATACAGTAATGGATAGAGTTGGGGAAATAGAAGAAGATTTAGATGAACTTAAAAAATTAAATATCCTTATTGATAGAGATGATGAAGGCTATTTACTACAGTTGTTTACTAAACCTGTTCAAGATCGTCCTACATTTTTCTTTGAAATCATTCAGCGTAAAGGAGCCAAATCATTTGGTAAAGGGAACTTTAAAGCCTTATTTGAATCTATTGAATTAGAACAAGGAAACAGAGGAACATTATAAGTAAAGAGGAATTGGAGTTTCCAAACAACCTTTAGCTCCATTATTTTTAAAACACAGAAAAACAAAATGAAAAATATATTTAATACAAAAGGCTTAAGCTCTTGGTTGGATATTGCTGATGAAAGTGATTTCAGTATTCACAATATCCCATTCGGAGTATTTACATATAAAGACGAAACTCGTTGTGGAAGTCGATTGGGTGATTTTGTAATTGATTTAGCGCAACTAGGAGAGGATGGTTGGTTTGATGATTTACCCTTAGGAAATGGTTCAGTATTTCACAAAGACACTTTGAACCCTTTTATGGAAATGGGAAATGAAAGCTGGACAAGTGTGAGAAACAGAGTTATAGAGTTATTTCAGTCGGCCAATACAGAAATCAGAGATGAAGAAGATTTGCATGCAAAATACCTGATTCCTGTTGCGGATGTGAAAATGGAGATGCCAGTTCAGGTTGGGGATTATACCGACTTTTATAGTTCTATAGAACATGCAACTAATGTTGGAACTATGTTTAGAGATCCTTCAAAAGCATTATTGCCAAACTGGAAACATATACCAGTGGGTTACCACGGTAGGGCTAGTAGTATTGTAGTTAGTGGAACTGATATTCATAGACCTAAAGGACAAACACGAATAGACCCTGAGCAACCACCTAAGTTTGGACCAAGTCAGAGAGTAGATTTTGAGTTAGAAATGGCTTTCATCACTGGCAAAGGAAATGTTTTGGGAGACCATATTACCACTACAGATGCTGAGAACCATATTTTTGGAATGGTAATATTTAATGATTTATCAGCTAGAGATATTCAAACATGGGAATATGTTCCTCTTGGGCCATTTTTATCAAAGAATTTTGGATCTGTGATTTCACCTTGGATTGTAACAATCGACGCTTTAAATGCCTATAGAACAGCTGGTCCTGTGCAAGAGCCTAAAGTATTTCCATATCTAGAATATGAAGGTGATAAAAACATCGATATCAGCCTTCAGGTAGCCATTCAACCAGAAAATACAGAGGAGTCTGTTGTATGTAATTCCAACTATAAGTATATGTATTGGAATATGAATCAGCAATTGGCTCATCAAACCATTAATGGTTGTAATGTGAAAGCTGGTGATATGTATGCCTCAGGAACCATTAGTGGTCCAACTGAAGATTCATATGGCTCCATGTTAGAATTAGCCTGGAAAGGAACCAAACCATTAAAAATGAAAGATGGAAGCGAACGTAAATTCATACACGATCAAGATACCATTATCATGAGAGCATTCTGTGAAAAAGACGGAAGGCGAATAGGTTTTGGAGAAAGTGTATGTAAAATTTTACCAGCAAAATAAATTTAAAAGAAATGATGACAATAAATCCAAAGGAGAGGAGTGTGCAAGAAGTTCATCATGGACTATTAGGCGGAATAGCTCCTCGTCCTATAGCTTTTGCAAGCACAATTGATAAAGATGGTAACCCGAATTTATCCCCATTTAGCTTCTTCAATGCTTTTAGTGCAAATCCTCCTATTCTGATATTTTCGCCTGCTAGAGGAGGGAAGGACAATAAGAATAAACACACTTTTTTCAATATTCAAGAAGTACCTGAAGTGGTAATCAATATGGTTACTTTTGATATGGCTCAGCAGATGAGTTTGTCCAGTTCAAATTATCCTAAGGGAGTAAATGAGTTTGAAAAGGCCGGGTTTACTATGCAAGATTCAGAAACCATAAAACCATTTCGTGTTAAAGAATCTCCAATTCAATACGAATGTAAGGTTCAACAAGTAATAGAAACAGGTACTGAGGGCGGAGCTGGAAACTTAGTGATTTGTGAAGTGACTAGAATTCATATTGATGAAGATATTCTAGATTATAATGGCCATGTTGATCCTAATTTAGCTGATTTGGTTGGAAGAATGGGAGGAAACTATTATGTACGTACCATTGGGGATGCGCTTTTTGAAATACCGAAACCTTTAGCTCATATTGGAATTGGTTTTGATCAATTACCCGATTTTATTCGTAATTCAGGTGATTGGAGTCAGCCAGAAAAAGCTCAATTGGCAGGAGTAGAAAGACTACCCAATGAAGATGATTTAAAAGAAGAGAACCTTTCGGAATATGTAAATAATGGCTTGAATCAAAAAGGATTAAGTCCCATTTGTTATTCTAAAGATTTAATTGCAAATGGTATGGTTTGGGATGCTTTAGTCTTTCTAATGAAACAAGCTAAATGATACTAAAATATAGAATGTTAGATAATACCTTCATTCTGTTTCATCTTTAATTTTACTTGATAGTTATAAAAGGAAAAAAGCGACTGCAATTAGTCGCTTTTTTAATGATCATTAATTCAAAAAGATAATTTTAGAGTAATAAATACTCTACTTGTAAAACCCTTTTACAGGTTTATAATATTCATTAGTTAATAATAATTTTCTTATTAATGATCTCCTCATTTTGATGTAAGCGTATCATATATATACCTGACTCCAAATGACTAGTATTGAAAGTATTTTGATAATCCATAAGCTTTCTTTTCATTACTAATCTACCTTCCATATCATAAATCATGGCTTCAGTATCTAATATTTCACTTTGTGAAATCACAAAATAATCTTGAGCAGGATTAGGATATACATTAATTTTATAATCCACTTTATTTGCAGCAAAATCAGTGACTTCGTTGCTAGCATTTACATTAATGGTGTAATCTTCCACCTCGCCATAACTAAATGACTCGCATGAAGTTGGTGTTCCGTTCCATTTCATGGAGACGCGCATTCTGGTTTGACCAGTAAATCCTGCTTGTGTATTAAAGCTCCCTGAAACAACTGCACTTGTTAATGCTGAAGCATAAACTTCCTCTCCACTATCTGTAAAATCACCATCTTTATTCCAGTCAATCCATACTCTCCAAACTTCATTATACACTGTGCCTGAGAATGCAGGAGTTAAGCTAATGGTATTGCTTCCAGAGTTTAAATCAATTATATCAGCAGTATAATCAGAATAGCTGCTTCCGGAACTGTTTTTTGTGAATGAATTTACAACCACTTTACTAATCCATTCGTAGCTAAAGTTATTTCCTTGAGAAGAACAATAGTTAACTGGAGCTGCATTCACTGTGATATAATTTGTTTTAGTTTTAGTATCATTTCCTGTGGCATTTGTCGCTACTAAACTCACAGTGTAGTTGCCAGGAGTATTATAGGTGATGCTTGGGTTTTGAACTGTACTACTCGTTGGTGTACCACCATTAAAAGACCAATCCCATGATGTTGGATTATTGGTGGAAGCATCTGTAAATTGAATGCTTTCTCCAGCATTTATTACAGTTGTTGATGCTGTAAAGTCGGCAACTGGTGCAAGTGGTGCACTAAAGGTAACTGTATAATCCTCCACTTCTCCATAAGGAAAAGTCTCGCAGGAAGTTGGATTTCCATTATATTTCATGGTAACTCTCATTCTCGTGCTTCCTGTAGCGCTATTATCCACATTAAAATTCCCTGAAACAACAGCACTTCCGTTTCCACTAAATACTTCTTCACCAGAATCCTCGAAATCACCATCTCCATTATAATCAATCCATATTTTCCAATATTCAGCATAAGTAGTACTTTTAAAGCCTGGTGTAAGAGTCACGGCAACATTTTCTCCTTGATTAAGAGCAATAACATCTCCTGTAAAATCAGAATATCCTGTTGCTCCGGAAGTTTTGGTGAAGTTCCCAATGACTACTTTTGAAATCCATTCATAACTAAAATCACTTCCTTGAGTACTACAATAACTTATAGGAGCTTGACTTACAGTAATCAAATTTGTTTTGGTTTGAGTATCGCTTCCACTAGCATTTGTTGCTGTTAATGTCACAGAATATGTTCCTGCTGTTTGATATGTAACTGAAGGATTTTGAGCTGTAGAAGAGGAGGGTGTTCCACCAGGAAAACTCCAAGACCAAGAACTAGGTCCATTTGTAGTCTGATCTGTGAAGCTAATACTCTGTCCTGTGTTGATATTTGTTGCACTTTGGGTAAAGCTAGCTACAGGTGGTTGAGTAGATGCGGTTTTAATTCCACTTATAATAATAGAGAAATCTTGATTTCCACCACTAATGCTTCCATCGTGATCCACTGTAATAGTGTAAGTAGCATCGGCAGTAGGGTTTGCAATATATACTACTTCCACATTGTCTCTATTATTCTCTCCGCTTTGTGTCGCTGCAGAAGAAGGAGAACTCGCTGTTAGTGACCATGGATAATGAGTAGAGCTTCCATTTGTTAGCCTTAAGTCTAAATCATTAACTAGCATTGCTGTTGTAGGATCAAGAGAGTTTGATGTTGGAGTTCCAGCTACATCTGTCCATACAATAGTCACCTTTATAGGTTCATTCCCTTTTGCAATTACAGATCTTTGGTAATTGCCGCTATTGGCTAAATTAAGCTCGTCCAACACATTTAAACTTTGATCTTCTGATATTACCTGAGCAGCTTTTAGGGTATTCATTAGCCCCCAACCAAATTGATAGTCTGGGCCAATGTTAGCACCCGCCTCATCAGCTGTGTGAATAACTAAAGCTTTCAATGTAGCTGCTTTCATGAAATTGCTGCCACCTTTTAAATCATTATAATGCTCTTGTAATAATAGGAGGGAACCAGTTGCTGAAGGAGATGACATAGAAGTTCCACTTAATGACCGATAATCAGAATCATTGTCATCATCAGCAGAATATAAACCTACACCATTTGCAACGATATCTGGCTTAATTCTACTGTCATCACAAGGGCCCCAAGAGCTAAAACTACTCATGACCACATCTGATGCTTGTGAGTATCCATTAGCTATATCTTCAACAGCTCCAACAGTTAATATGTTTTTAGATATACCTGAATGTGAAATACAATCATAAGGACCATCTTGTGGATAAGCACCGTTTGTAGGGCCATCACCACGGTCATTACCTGCAGATTTAACTATCAGGTAATTAGGAGCATTATGTGCAATAATATCCCAATCTCTGGCTTGGGTATCATAGAAACCGAATAAATAATCTTCTTGACTACTAATACTTGTATTTCCATACCAAGTCCAGCTAGAACCATTCCAAGACCATCCTCTTCCATATCCATAACTGTGGTTGGAGACTAATGCTCCATTTGCAGCTTCGGTAGCCATTTCTGACTCATCAGAATTCCAATCGAAAGCACGGAGCTGAGCTTGAGGAGCCATACCTTTTGCACTAGAAACTACGCCAGAGCCGATCAGTGTACCTGCTACGTGTTGGGCGTGATAATGAGTGGTAGTTGCACCGTCGCCTTGAGTAACTCTTCCGGTTAATTCTTGATGAGTTATCCTTACAGCTCCACCATCCCATTCATGAACGGTCATGCCAGAGCCATTAAGGTTTAATCCAGAGGCACCTCCTGTATGAACCTTATCTGTAGAAATGGTTTTGGCTGCTACTTCGTTTTCTGTCATATAATACTGAGGATTTCCATCAGCATCTATCGACATTAATTCCATAAATACATCTTCATTATCAATGAATACTGGTATGTCATTTTCTTTGGCATACTTTAAGGCTTCTGCTTTTTTTGCTTTAAAGAGTTGAGCTTTTTCTTGAGCAAAATCTAAAAGAGCAGATTTTTGACTGGCATTCTGAGCATAGGAACTATTAGATAGAATAATACTTCCTAATACTACCATAATAAAGTAGTTTAAAAACTTCATAATTGTGATTTTAATTAATAAATTGAGTGTTTTGATGTGTATCGATCAACAATGGTTGTGATTGGTAAAAGCTGCAAAAAATTGATAATTGCTTGTGTAGGCAATGGTAATTTCTAATAGCGGCTTATCTATTAATACCTATTTAGGTAAAAGCGTACCCTTTTGTTGTGCTAGAGTTATTAACATGTAGCCACTATAAACGTTAAATATAGAAGTATTTATTTTTCAACGGATATAATGTGTGGTTAATTTAAGGGGTTTCAATGAAGAATTGGAAATTGTAGGGTAAGGGAGTAGGATGGGGAGATAAGAGGTTTTGTATTAATAGTTTATGAAGGTTTTAGTGGATTTACTTTTGTTTTTGTAAGAATACATTTATATATATCGAAGAATAGATAAGTTTTGACCTATAATAAAAGAGTGATTTCAGCAAAAGTGAAGCAAAAAAATATTTTTTTTAAAAAAATATAGGGTACGGGCATTAAATCCATTATTCTTGAAGAAATAATCGATATCCACTACCATGAATATTGATGATTTGCAAACGACTGTCTGCTTTTAAGAATTTACGTAATTTGGTTATGTATACATCCATACTTCTTGTGGTGAAATAATTATCATCACCCCAGATTTGTTTTAAGGCTTCTTCTCGTGGTAAAACTTCACCTAAATTGATTAATAGGAGCTTTAGTAATTCAGCTTCTTTGGGGCTGAGTTTGATGCCTTCGTGTGTGTTTGAGTTTTTTAGTTCACGTATCATAGAATTAAAATGAAAAATACCTATTTCAAATTGATGGCTATCGATAGGCTTTTTTAAAGTCTTACGACCAAGGATTGCTTTGATTTTATATATCAATACTTCAGAATCGAATGGTTTTTTAATATAATCATCTGCTCCTAGCTCGTAGCCTTTTACTTCATCTTCTTTTAGCGTTTTGGCAGTGAGGAAAATGAATGGAATTTCAGGAGCTTGACTTCTGATGTTTTTTGCAACTGAAAATCCGTCAACATTAGGAAGCATCACATCGAGGATGCAAAAGTCAAATTTTGACTCGTCAAACTTGTCTATAGCTTCTTGTCCATCCTTAACCCAAAACACCTCAAACTTGTGAATCTCTAGATATGCTTTTAAGACTTCACCAAAACTCTTGTCATCCTCTAATAAAAATATCTTCATGTTCTTCCTTTCTCTTATTTTTTGATGGGTAATCTGATCTCAAAACTACTTCCAATTCCTAATTCACTTTTTACATGAATACTTCCCCCATGTTTTTCTATAATGGCTTTTACATAGGTGAGCCCTAATCCGTACCCTTTTATATTATGTACATTTCCGGCGTCTATTCTGTAAAACCTATCGAAAATGTATTGTAACTCTTTTTTACTCATCCCTTTACCATTATCGCTAATACTTATAGATAGATGATGTTTTATATTTGTAGTAGAGATTTTAATTTGGGTAGGTTCAACAGAATACTTTATGGCATTGTCTATTAGGTTATAGAAAACATTAGTAAGATGAACCTGATCAACAGGAATTTCAAAGTTTGTTGCTTTTAAGTCAGAACTAATATTTCCTTTTTCTTCAAGTTTTATTTGAGTATTCTCTTGAATGCTTGTCAAAAGCTCATGAACATTTATGATTTGCTTGTCTAGTTTGAGTTCCTTGCTTTCTAATCTTGCCATTTGTAGAATTTTCTCAACAAGTCTATTCATTCTGCGGTTTTCCTTTTTAATCATTCCTGTGAAATAGCTCACTTTATCTTGGTTATTTAAAATCAAGGGATTTAAAATAGAATCGGAAGCTAAGGAAATAGTTGCTATTGGGGTTTTAAATTCATGAGTCATATTGTTTATAAAATCACTTTGTACTTCTGATATTTTTCTATGATGGAGTAAGTTTTTTATAATGAGAAGTAAACCTATGGTTAACATTAGAGTAAAAGCTATAGAAAGTAAAATAGGAGTGGAGAGATTTAAATACAATTGATTACGATTAACTTGTAGTGCTAATAATTGTTTACGAGGAATCAATTCATGTGGATATAAATTTGAAAAATATGTGAATGAATTTGGATTAAAACTCGGACTAGAATACAGTAATTCTTCCTTTTCTAAACTATCAATCACTGCGAATGCAAACTGGCTTGGTAGATTATATTCTATTAAACTTTTAGCAATTACTTCCTTAATCAAATGCTTGGGGATGCTATCCATAAAAGGCTTACTCCATTCATCCATTTCCCATACCAATTGATCAATAGTGGTTTCAATATTGTCTTTTTCGTCTTTAAGCGCAATAGTTTTATATTCTAAAACTTGTATTAAGCTATCGGCTTTAGATTCGAATCTTTGGTAGATTGAGTCATTATCTAATTTGATATGTATTCTAGTTTCGATATTTTTTGATGGTTCATTTATAAATTCCCATTCTGCATTTTCACCATAAAATTCAAGTTCCTTTTCAGCAGATGCATTCACAAAAATCATATTACTATGTAAACTATCAATCATTTGAGTAATAACTACTTCTTGAAAATGTTCAAATTCATCATTTACAAAAAAGAAAGCTTCATCTTCGGCTGTTTCAATTTCATGTTCAATATTAATTCTATGGATATTACGCTGATTATGAAGATGAGATCGTTTTATATGATGCAATCTTTCTTCTTGATCAAATGCATCCACAGCGAATTTTAAAGCATTATTTACATTCTGATCAAAAAGAACTCTGTTTTGGTCATAAAGCATACTAATCCAGTAATATTGGATTCCGATTGAACCAATTAAGGCAAAAATGCTAAAAATTATAACGAGTTGTATTTTTCTTTTATTCATATGGAAGGACAAAATTAGCCAATTAAATATAAGGATAATAGTACTTTAACCTAAGTTTAACCTTTAAAAATGCAAATGATTCAAGTTTTTATAAATTTACAATAATTTTAAATTAGAAAGCAATACGATTGAGTTTCAGAGTCTACGATAAACACTTAGAAGAATGAAATTTTTACTCAATCGTTTGCGGTTAAAAATACTTGATAAAAAATGAGTTGTAGGGTGTTACTAAGTGATTCTTGTATTTAAATATTATTACTTTTGCGCTACTATTTAACCGAAAATAGATTAATTAAACAAGATATCAGAGATGAAAAGAGTTTTAGTATTAACGGGAGGTGGAGATTGCCCCGGACTGAATGCAGTAATAAGAGCCATTGTAAAAAGAGCTGATCAAGAGAAAGATTGGGAAGTAGTTGGAAGTATTCAAGCTTTTAATGGTGTTTTATGGGAACCAACACAAATTAAGGTGTTAGACCAAGCTGCAGTAAAAGGGATTCACTATCAAGGTGGAACCATCATTGAAACTACAAATAAAGGAGGACCATTTGCTTGGCCCATTAAAGATAAAAAAGGAAATTGGACTAGTGTAGATCGTTCTGAAGAAATGTTGCGCAAACTACAATTCATGGGTATTGATGCAGTTATCAATATTGGTGGAGATGGTAGCCAAGTAATTTCTCAGAAACTATACGAGATGGGTTTAAATGTTATCGGTGTTCCTAAGACTATTGATAATGACCTTTCTGCAACTGATTCAACTTTCGGATATCAAACTGCAGTTCAGATTGCTACTGAAGCATTAGATAAACTAGTAACTACAGCTGCTTCACATAACCGAGTATTCGGTATGGAAGTAATGGGACGTTATGCTGGTTGGATTGCGCTAAATGCTGCAATTGCTGGTGGAGCTGATGTTTGTTTAATTCCTGAAATTCCTTATGATATTAAATTGGTTAAGGAAAAATTAGAGAGCCGCTTCTATAAAGATAGAGGATTTGGAATTATGGTGGTTTCTGAAGGAGCAAGACCTGCAGAAGGAACTATGCATTACGAAAGAAGTCAAGAAGTTGGTTACGAAAATCTGAAATTGGGTGGAATTGTTCATCAGGTTCTTAGAGAATTAAAAGATGCTGGAATGAAAGCCGATATGAGAGATGTGATGTTAGGTCACTTACAAAGAGGTGGTGTTCCTGTAGCTTACGATAGAGTTTTAGCAGCGCAATTTGGTGTTAAAGCTTTCGAAATGGTTTTACAAGAAGAATACGGAAAAATGGTATCTTACCAACATCCTGATATTGTAGCTGTTCCATTAAAAGAAGCAATTGATAAGCCTAATTTTGTTACTCCAGATAACAGAATTATTCAAACTTGTAAAGGATTAGATATCTGCTTAGGAGCTGAAATTTAAATGTGAAATTTATAATCATACCATATTTATATCCTGTGTCACTAGTTGGTGCAGGATTTTTTATTTATTTATATTCCCTTGCCTTAGTAGTTCTACTTAAATTTTATTTTTATCCAATTAAGATTCAATTTTTCGTAATTTTGCATTCTAATATAGAAAATGACAAAACTATTTTTGAAATATCTAATCTTAAATCGCTTTTTAAATATTAAAAACCGCGATAATTTTCATTATTCTTTTTAAATCCATTTTTATATGGATGATACCGGAAGCTTAAGAACATCATCTTTTGCTAATTTCATAGAGTAACATCTTTCACTTGTTTTTCGGTATCAAATTAGATTACCAATTATATCCGTAATTATTTTATTTCATAAAAAAGAATATTGTTATGCAATTACCTTATGCAGAGCCATTTAGAATTAAAATGGTTGAAACTATAAAAAGAAGTACTCGCGAAGAGCGCGAACAGTGGATTAAAGACGCTAAATATAATTTATTCAATCTAAAAAGTGAACAGGTTTTCGTTGACCTTTTAACAGATAGTGGTACTGGTGCCATGAGTGATAAACAATGGTCAGAAATGATGATTGGTGATGAGAGTTATGCTGGCGCCAGTTCTTTCTATAAAATGAAAGATGCCATTAAAAACATCCTTGGATTCGATTATTTCTTACCAACACACCAAGGAAGAGCAGCTGAGAATGTATTGTTCTCAGTATTAGTTAAAGAAGGGGATATTGTTCCTGGTAATAGTCATTTTGATACCACAAAAGGACATATTGAATATAGAAAGGCGACTGCAGTAGATTGTACTATTGATGAAGCTTTTGATACTACAATACAACATGACTTTAAAGGGAATATTAACCTTGAAAAATTAGAGAAAACTTTCAATGATTATCCAATGGCAAAAATTCCAATGGTAATTGTTACAGTTACTTGTAATTCTTCTGGTGGACAACCTGTAAGCATGCAGAATATAAAAGATGTTCATGCTTTATGTAAAAAATATGGAACTTTAGTGATGTTTGATTCAGCTCGTTTTGCTGAAAATGCTTACTTCATTAAGAAAAGAGAAGCTGGTTATGCTGACAAATCTATTAAAGAAATTGTCAAAGAAATGTATACCTATGCTGATGCCATGACCATGAGTTCTAAAAAAGATGCCATTGTAAATATGGGTGGATTCATAGGATTTAAAGATGAAGACCTTTATAAACAAGCGAGTGTTTTTGGAATTATTTTCGAAGGATTTGTGACCTATGGAGGAATGTCGGGAAGAGATATGAATGCGTTGGCTCAAGGTTTAGATGAAGGAACAGAATTTCCTTTCTTAGAATCTAGAGTGGAGCAAGTAGCCTATTTAGGAAATAAGCTTAAAGAATATGGTGTTCCAGTTCAAGAACCATTCGGAGGACATGCAATTTTTGTGGATGCCAAGAGATTTTTACCTCACCTACCTAAGGAAAACTTTGTTGCTCAAACACTTGCAGTGGAATTGTATTTAGAAGGTGGAGTAAGAGGAGTTGAAATAGGTGCTATTTTAGCTGATAGAGACCCGGTAACTAGAGAAAATAGATATCCAGCATTAGAATTGTTGAGGTTAGCTATTCCTAGAAGAACCTATACTAATAATCATATGGATTATATTGCAGCTTCATTAAAAAATGTTTTCGATCGCAAAGAAGGAATAACTTCTGGTGTGAAAATATTAAAAGAAGCGCCAATTATGCGTCACTTTACAGTAGAATTAGATAGACTTTAATCTATACAAAATATCAAATCAAAAAGAGATGTCATCGCTCAAAAAGATGACATCTCTTTTTTTTGTGACAATTAAGACAATTTGCTTCTTCGAGATAACACATCCAATTTCGTCATCGGTCATCGGTCAACTGTCTTCATTCTCACCCTACATCAAATCACGTTCCACATCTTTGTCGCCACGACCAGAAAGGTTAATCACACTTACCTGACCTGTTTTTCCTTTAAGTAATTTAGCCGCTAGAGCCACAGCATGAGAGGATTCAATAGCAGGAATGATACCTTCTAATCTACTCAATAGTTTAAATCCTGCAATGGCTTCATCATCAGTTACAATATGATAATTAGCTCGGCCAGCATCTTTAAGCAGGGCATGTTGTGGGCTTACACCTGGGTAATCTAAACCTGCTGCAATACTGTGAGATGGGTAAACCTCATCATTTTTATCAGTTAAAGCATAACTAAAAGTTCCTTGAAAAACCCCAGGTTTACCTAGGCTAAGTGTTGCAGCCGTTTCTCCTAAAACTCCATTTCCTCCACCTTCTGCTGCATGAATAGCTACTTCTGGGTCTTTTAAGAAATCATCGAAGAGACCAATTGCATTCGAGCCTCCTCCGATACAAGCAAAAAGATTATCGGGTAAACGCCCTTCTTTTTCTATAAACTGCTTTTTAGCTTCCTTGCCAATCACCGACTGAAAGTATCCAACCATAGTAGGATAGGGGTGCGGGCCAACTTGAGAACCTAATAAATAGAACACATGAGGATTTTCGATATAATAGCCTAAAGCCGCATCAACTGCATCTTTCAAAGTCCCTGTTCCAGCCTCAGTAAGTACCATTTCAGCTCCAAGAAGTTTAATTCTACTTACATTCATCTTCTGACGTTCAGCATCTTTAGCACCCATGAATACTTTACATTTCATACCGAATAAAGCTGCAGCTGTTGCCGTTGCTACACCATGCTGGCCTGCTCCTGTTTCAGCTACTATTTCAGTCGCTCCCATTCTTTTTGCCAATAAGATCTGACCTATGGTATTATTGATTTTGTGAGAACCGGTATGGTTTAAATCTTCTCTTTTTAAATAAACCTTTGAACCAATATGCTGACTTAAACGATGCGCATAATATAGAGGAGATGGTCTACCCACAAAGTTCTTTAAATAATAAACATACTCTTGCTCAAAACTGCTATCTTTACTATATTTCTCGAATTGCTCAGCCAACTCTAAAAGTTTTCCTTCTAATACTGGCGGTACATACATTCCTCCAAATTCTCCAAATTTACCATTAACCGATGCGAAGTTTTCTACTGTTTGATTTGCTATAATTTTTTCCATTTTATTCTGTTTTTTTAATTCTATTCATTGTTATGTTATTCGAAATCTTATTCTGTCATTTTTATAGATTAATGACGCCATCGAAATATGATTTTTTCTATCCAGAGGAAGATTGTAGTTTTCATTTTTACTATTCTTTAAAATTTATGGCACAAAAAAAGCCGAAGGTTTTCACCTTCGGCTGTATATTTAAAATATAGATATACTGGGTTACTTTCCTATTTCGAATTGAAATGAAAGCCACCACCAAAATCTATTATTCATTGTCGTAATCATGTGGCAAATCTAGTATTTTTTTTTATTTGTCAAAGAGTTTATTCGAATTTTATTTAAAACAAATATGAATAAGGTATTTATAATGCTCTTTTACTGACTTTTACTGCTTGTTAAATGTTCTAATAAAGATGATTAATTTTTCGTTTATGTTTAATAAATAATTATATTTTTGAAAAGTATTAAAACAAAGCCAAACAAGATGAAACAATTTATTATCATACTAGTTTTATTAGTTTATTTTTTGCCAGATAGCAATGCTCAGCAAACACAACACAAAAAGAATAATATTTCATGGAACTTAATTGATATGGGTTTGCAAAGATTCTCTTTTGAATATGAGAGAATGACTAATGATGGTAAAATGTCATTTACTCTTCCTTTATCTTATAGATTTGGGGAGGCAGGTAGATATATAGATTATAATGATAACGATGTGAGTGAAGTGAATACATATCCTGATTTTAGTCAGTTCAGAGATGAATCTGACTGGTATGTTGGTTTAGGATTTATGTTTCACCCCATTGAAAATGCAAAAAAAGTTCAGCTTTTTTTCGGACCAGAAATTAGATTTGGAGAAGCCACACATGTGGATAAATATCTTATATATCCTGAAGATTATGATTATACATCTTCATATTATGAACCTGGAACTGAAGAGAGAACGGAAATTCATTATACCTATTCTGCATTTTTAGCCAATGTAGGTTTGAAGTATTATCCAATAGATCAACTATTTCTAGGAATAAAACTTGGAATAGGGGCTTATGGAAGTCATTCAAATGGTTTAAATGGTATTATATCTCCAGCGCTTAGAATGGGATTTAGTTTCTAAGGATAAATAATTAGAAATCCCCCTATATTTTATAGAAAAGCAACTCTAGTTGAACTAAGAGGTCTTTATAAATTGAAATCAAAAACAAAACATATGAAAAAGTATTCTCT
>JADGDY010000243.1 GCA_016744655.1 Bacteroidales bacterium
CTTTAGCTATAATTAGCTGCTAAAGTAGGTCTTATTTTTTGATTTCTTATGGATTTATGTATTCAAATTAAACTAGACAGATTTGATCAAGTAACTATATGGTTTAATGGTTTTGTGGATTGAAAACTTTCCAAATCTAAAATTAAGTAATAGATTTGGAAAGTATTCAAAATATTTTTGATTTACGTATTTGTGTTGTAATCTTTCCAAATCTAATTTGTTTTACTATATTTGGAAAGTATAGGGAGTTTTTATAAGTATAAAATTTAAAATAATGGTTGTTGGAAGATTCCAAGAAGTGAAAATAATGAAAAGGTTGTTGAATAGCTCACAGTCTGAGTTATTAGCTATGTATGGAAGAAGACGAGTGGGAAAAACATTTCTTATTCGTGAAGTATATAAGCAAAATATAATATTCGAACTCACTGGTTTGTATAAAGGAAAAATAAAAGAACAACTTCAAAACTTTCATACCCAAATAAAACAAAACTCAAGCTCAGCATCTAAGGTTGAGCCCCAAAATTGGTTGGAAGCATTTCACCAACTAGGAGAATTCGTATCCAAGAAAAAATCCAAGAAAAAGAAAGTCATATTCATTGATGAATTCCCATGGATCGATAGTAAACGCTCAGGTTTTTTAAGAGCTTTTGAGCATTTTTGGAATAGCTACTGCACAAAAAGAAACGATTTGGTAGTTGTGGTTTGTGGTTCTGCGGCTTCATTTATGGTGAATAAAATTATAAAAAATAGAGGAGGCCTACATAATAGGTTATCCCAAATTATTCAATTATTTCCTTTTGATTTACATGAAGTCAGTCGATTTCTAGAGAGTAGAAAGATAAAACTCAATAACTATGATATCTTGAAACTATATATGGTAGTTGGGGGAGTTCCACAGTATCTAAATATGGTCAATAGAGAAGAAAGCATTATGCAAAATATTGACAGACTATCTTTTTCGAAAAACGGGATGCTCACAAATGAATTTGGGGAGGTGTTTCAGTCGCTATTTGTAAATTCGGAAGTTCATGAAACGATCATAAGAACTCTAGCCAAATCGAAAAAAGGTTTGCTTAGAAACAAACTACTCGAAGAATGTAAAATGGAAAGCAGTGGCGTTTTTTCTAAAGCATTGGTGGAACTATCAGAGTCAGGCTTTATTAGTTACTATTCCCCATTTGGAAAGAAGGCTAAAGGGCGATTATATAGATTATCAGATGAGTATTCGCTCTTTTATTTGAAATTTATTGAGCCCAATCTAGGTCAAGGTGAAGGAACTTGGGCAAAAATATTACCGAAACAAAGCTATAAGATTTGGTCAGGATTTGTTTTTGAGAGTATCTGTTTAAAACATGTAGAACAGATTAAAAAAGAATTGGGAGTAGCAAAAATCTACTCTATTCATTCATCTTGGAATAATGTTAGGGCACAAATTGATTTGATAATAGATAGAGATGATGGAATTATCAATTTATGTGAAATGAAATTCTATGAAGGGCTTTATACTATTGATAAAACAGAATATGAAAATTTGAAAAACAAAATATTTCAGTTTAAACAAGATACCAAAACAAGAAAGAATGTTTTCATTACCATGATCACTACAAATGGAATTTATGAAAATGAAAATAGTTCTGAGCTTATCAATAATAAGCTAAATATAGATTGTTTGTTTGAACCAAAGGATTAAGGTTATTTCTTCCTAATTTTCTCCACCCAATATACCCAAAGGCTAAAAATAACCACATAGAAAAATGGACGGAATAAATAATCGTGACTAAACTTCCAATAATCAGGAACTGCTACTAAAACAACTGCTAAACCAATTATTCGGAATAGATTTGTGAGATGAACAATAAAAACACCTAAAGGAATATACCATAGTTTGTGTTTCCAAGGGCCTGGGAAAATCATCATTAATAGAGCAAATTGAATCATTTGTTTTAAACCAGAACAGCCATGATTAATAGCTATATATCCTTCGTTTGCCCAATACATGGTTCTGTCTACCGTTGTAATCTCCATCCCTAAAACATGTTGGATAAACCATGAGCTCTCTACGAATACTCTTTGAGCCAGGTGGTCATGCATGGCTGCCAAGGTTTCAGTTAAAGGGTAATATTGTTGAGCAGCCCAATACCTATATGTATAGTGAATCACCAAAGTAATGAGGATAAAAAGAGCGACATCAACAATGGGTTCTAACTTTTTTTCCTTAACAAATGCTTTAAATTGAGAGTAATAATTTTGCGCCATAACTAATAATTTTGTGCTAAAATAAGGAAAACTTTTTGATGAGATTCATTAATTTTTTTCTATTGTTTTTTAATAACGAAAACGGTTCTTCTGTTTTTTGCTCTACCACTAAAGCTTTCATTATTAGCTATGGGTTTAGACTCGCCATAGCCATTTGCCGATAGGCGATAACTTTGTACCCCTTGATCAATTAGATATTGATAAACAGATTTTGCTCTTTTGTCGGATAATACTAAATTGGCCTCCTCTTGACCAACATTATCAGTATGGCCCTGAATTTCAACTTCAATATTTTTATTGTCCAATAAGAACTCTAAGAACTCATCAATAATTCGTTTTGCATCTTTATTTAAATCTGAAGAATTGGTCATAAAATGAATATCATCGATATTGTAGGTTTGCCCAACCTTAATCTCTTTCACTTTTAAATTCAATGTTTTTGGTTGGTTTAGAGTAGTATCTTCTACACTTAAATATCTAGATGAATAAACATATCCTTCTTTTTTAACAGTAAGCACTTGATCTTCCTTAAATAAAATAGCAGCAACATATTTTCCTGTATTGGCATTCACTGGGATTTCTGTTATTGTTTTTGTCTGCATATTCTTTAGTTGAACTTTTGCCCTAATGGTGTCTTTGTTATTTTCTACTTCAATTTCGCCTTTAACCAACAGAACCTTCTGAGGTCTTGCCTCTTCATAGAGTGGAAATGAATATAAGTTCCATTTATTGTTATCATCGAGTCTGTTTGACGCATAATAACCATAGCGACCATCAGTGCTGGCGAAAAAACCCAAATCATCATCATAAGAGTTGATAGGGTACCCTATGTTTTTTGGTTCTTGCCAAATTCCGGCTCCATCTTGCCTGCTGAAATAAATATCATAACCACCTAATCCTTTTTGTCCATCGGTGGAATAATAAAGAGTTTGACTGTCGGTATGAATAAATGGAGATTTCTCATTTCCTGGTGTGTTAATTGGAGCTCCAACATTTTCAGGGCTCGACCATCCTCCTTTTTCATCTTTTCTAATCTGATAAATATCATAACCACCTAATCCTCCTTCTCTATTGCTTGCAAAAAAGATACTCATTCCATCAGAAGTTACACTGGGTTGAGATTCCCATGAATCAGGGTTGTTAATATGATCTCCTAAACTCTCTATATTGCTCCAATATCCTTTTTCGAAAAAACTATGATAGAGATCACAGTTTAAATAATTAGTTTTAGGATCGCGGATACATACTGTATAATACAGGTCGTTATTGTCGATAGTTAAAGTTGCAGCGCCTTCATTCTCTACTTTATTGAAAGGATATTCCATTTCCCAACCTTGTTCAAAATGACCATTTTCATTCCTCAAACTAAAAGTAAATACTTCCTTATCTACCAGTTGTTCTGTTAGTCCTCTACTGATATAATGCTTTTGGCGACGAGTAAAAAGAGCAAACTCATTATCAGGTGAAATAATGGGGAGGTATTCGTCTTCTTTTGTTGAAATTCCTTCTACTTTTTTAGGTTCAAAAGGAACCGGATGTTCTAAAAGTTCTTGGGTGGCTTTTGCATATTCCAAGTAATTTTTGGCTTCAAAATAATCATCATCAGTTTTTATTAAATCCACATCTTTTAAAAAGAATTCAAACCTTTCCACTGCTCTTTTGAAATCTTTTGATCCGTAGTATATTTTCCCCAAGTAAAAATGAGAATAAGTCACACTGTCCGGACATAGAGCTACCGATTTTTCTAAATATTTTTTTGCTGTTTTAATATTAGGGCTAGAGTTTTCGATATAGAAAATTCCTAGTGACATTTGAGATTTGGCATATTCAGGGGATTCCTTAACCAATTGAAACATCATCTTTCTGGCTTCATTATAATTTTTGTTTTCCTGATACTCCCAAGCTTTTAGATAGCTTTTTATTTCTTTTTTCGATAATTCTTGATCACAAGATTGAGCGTAAGTGATTGAAAAAGTCGATAATAGACTAATCAGAATAAGAAAGAGACTGATATTTGATTTGAAGTGATTCATTTATTATAAAACGAAAAAAGGCATTCAATATTATTATAAATTTGTAGGCGCAAATATTAATTAATTTTGTGAGACTATGATATTATATTTGGCACCTTTACAAGGTTATACCGAAGCTTATTTTAGAAATGCTTATAGTAAGTATTTCGATAGCTTTGATCATAGTATTGCACCATTTATTCCTGCCGGTAAAGGCGATCACATTAAGCCTGCACGTATTAAAGATTTACTGCACGAAAATAATGATAAAATGCCGGTTGACCCACAAATAATTGGGAAATATGCACCAGAATTTATTCCTTTAGCTAAGCACCTATACGATTATGGGTATAAAACGCTGAATATTAATATGGGATGCCCTGTAAAAAGTATTGCATCAAAGATGAGGGGTTCTGGAATGATTGCTTATCCAGAGATGGTTGAGATGCTTTTGGAGAAGTTATTTGAAGAAGTTCAGAACGAAATATCGGTAAAAATCCGCTTAGGATATTATAAAAAGGAGGAGTTGAGAACTTTGATGCCGCTATTAAATAAATTTCCTCTAAAAGAGCTTATCGTTCATCCACGATTGGGAGCAGAAATGTATAGCATCAATCCAGATCTAGATGCCTATGATTGGTGTATTAAAAACAGTAATCATTCATTAGTATATAGTGGAGATATTTTTACTGTTGATGGAATGAGAGCATTACAAAAAAGATTTCCTAAACAAGAAAAGTGGATGATTGGTAGGGGAGTGATTTATGATCTTTTTCTTCCTCATCAAATAAAACATGGATTGATTTCTAAACTCGATAAACAGGATCTATTTATTGCCTTCCATGAAAAACTAAAAGAGGAAGT
>JADGDY010000065.1 GCA_016744655.1 Bacteroidales bacterium
CACCAATTCCATATAGTTTAGCCATAAAGTTTTTAAATCCACGACTCTTAACAATTTCCTGTATACTCATAACTCAATTAATTTTAGCGTATTTTAGAATTTAATATAGTGTAAATAATTATTTGTAAATTTCAGAAGAATTTTTTGGATTATCATTTTCCATTCTACCTAGATATGTTTGCATACATCTAAAACCTACATATGCCTTGGCTGTATCTTGATATTCATATTGTCGAGCTGTTACTTGTAAGAAATAACCGATGTCTTTCCAAGAACCTCCTCTAACAACTTTTTTCTTCATTTGCGGAGCTTCATCTTCGCTGGCATTGTATTCATAGTTTGGATTCATATCCCAACTAAAGTTGAATGAAGACTCATCATAAGCACTTAATGTCCATTCGGACACATTACCTGACATGTCGTACAATCCCCAATCATTAGCAGGGTAGTGTGCTACAATTACCGTTTGAATACCACCATCAGCCACATAGTTTCCTCTACCTGGTTTGAAGTTAGCTAAGAAACAACCTTTATCATTTCTTAGGTAAGGTCCACCCCATGGGTAAGGGTTCATCTCCCAACCACCACGGGCACCCCATTCCCATTCTACTTCTGTAGGAAGTCTAAATTCATTAACTGTTACTTCCCCTTTTTGTTGTAACCACCTATTCATTAAGTCTGTTCTCCAGTAACTAAATGCTTTGGCTTGTTTCCAATTTACACCAACTACAGGATAATTATCATAGGTTGGATGCCAAAAATAATTTTTGGCCATAGGATCATTGTAACTGTATGTAAAATCATGAATCCAACAAAGTGTATCTGGGTAGATATTTATATTTTCTGTTCTAATATATATACTTCGATCATCATATCCTTCTGGTCTATTTGCAAAGCCTCCTCTATCCGACGGATAATCACCATCTGAAACTACATAGCCACGTGTATCCCTTGAATATTCTTTTTTAGCAGCAGCATGCAAATCAATCCAATAATACTGATAAATTAATTTACGAGAATCGATTTGTTTTTTACGATAAAATCTTTCATGAGTAGGAAGATACATAACCTCAAGAGCATCTCTAACCTCCTCATCCTCACTTCTCCATTCAATTTCCTTTTCCCAGTTTAAAAAAGGAGGGTCGAATAATTCACCAGTTTGCTCATCCTCAGTGATTAGAAATTCATCCTCATTTATTTGACCTAAATAGCCACGTGCGATGGAATCACGCACCCAGTTAACAAACTGCCTGTACTCATTATTAGTAATTTCAGTTTCGTCCATATAAAAGGACTGAGTAGATACAGTCTTGGGCTCGTGAACATGAGCGTAGGGTACATCCTGATCACTTGACCCCATCGTAAAGCTACCTAAAGGTATGAAAACCATACCATAAGGAGCTGCCTGATAAAAGGCAGGGCGATCCTGTACACCTATTAATTCACCATTACCGCTATTACTACAGCTTGTAGCAACAACTGCAATCAGTAAATAAAAAAACAGTTTTTTCATATTAACTCCTGTCATTGATCTCAATATTATTACCAGAAAACATAGCAAATCTATAATAAAATATTCAATTATGCTATAAAAATCTAGTATTTTTATAACTTCTATTAGGTTTCTCAATCTCTAATTTAAAACAATATCCAAGCCTGATTTCATGCGACCCTCCGTTTTTTAGAGCATTAGTATTTATATCGTATGAGTATCCTACTTTTATATTCTTATAATTTACACCTGCCATAAGTGCAACTCCTTCTTGATGCTTATAAACAACGCCACCCCAGAACTGTTTATTGTATTCACCAATTACCCCAACATTAATGAGAATTGGTGAGTTTTGGGTATAAGCCAAAAACACTGATGGTTTTACCTCTATCTTAGGCATTCTTATAAATCGAAAGTTGTATCCTCCTGTAAAATAATACCTTCTTTTAAGTTGAGTTTGCCCACCAGCCACTTCCATGGTACCCTGATTAATTTGCGTTGAAGACAAACCTAAATACCATTTATCTGCTTTTTGATAGTATACACCAGCATCTATGTCAAAGATCATTCCCGATTCTTCTTCGGTGGAGGTTAACAAAGGATCTTCACCCTGAACATTAAAATAGGTAAAGTCGACTTTTTTATTGGCCAATCCAATTCCTACTCCAATTCCCAATAATGCATTTCCAACTTTACGATGGTAAGCATAATTGAGTTTTACTTTGGTAGTACTAAACCCTCCAATTTGATCGGATGATATAACTCCACCTAAACCTCCTTTAAGTATTTTAACAGGGGACTCTAAGCTAACGGCATAAACAGTAGGGGCTCCTTCTAGGCCTACCCATTGTTGTTTCATAATTCCAGTGGCACAAATGGCATTTCTACTGCCTGTATATCCTGGATTATAAACCGAAGGTACAAACATGTACTGCGTAAATGTTTGCTCCTGCTGAGCCACCGAATCATTAACTATTACTAATATTATAATAAAAAAAGCTAAGGCTTTTTTAAACATATTCATTTGTTTTGGTTTTCTGATTATGGCCTTTAATACTTGTGTAAATTCGTTTATTTAAAGCTTTTCTCAGTTTTTCTTTTCTCATCCCTACAAGCTTGCAAAACAAGGCCGTAAAAGTATAAAGTTTTTTCTAAAAATTAAAACAAACAAATAAGACATTTCAATAATGATTTCAACAGTCTGATTCATGCTATTATACTCAGTTTCAATTATAAAGTTTCAAGAAAATAAATATCTAATAAAAACTCGAGTAATTCACATTTAACAATCAATCAAAATATATCCTTTTTCTGCAAAAATCAATAATATTAACGACATATTATTGATTCTTTTAATGTTTTGATTTTTAGTAACTACAGCTATATACGCTGCCGTAGAATACAGAACCTATAACGCAATGAAATTAATTTTAGTATAAGTGTAGGGAGGTATTGATAATATATTACTTTTGCCACCGTTTTTTAAGCAATAAAATTATGTCATTCGTAACAAAAGAAAAACTATTTAGTTTAGACTGGTTCAAAGTCTATAGTCTTATTTTACTGGGGACTTTTATCATGTCCGCTGGTTTTGTATTCTTTATTAGCCCATATAAAATGGCTCCAGGTGGAGTTTATGGTGTGGCTATTATTCTTCACCACATGCTTGGTTTACCTATTGGATTAGTTGGATTAGCTCTAGATATTCCTTTAACACTAATAGGTATTAAGATTCTAGGGCCGCGTTTTGGTGTAAAAACTGTAGTTGGCTTTGTGAGCACTTCACTATGGATAACCTTACTAGAGAACCTATGGGGTTATCAAGCCTTAGTTGATAATGCTCCGCTCCTGTCCTCTATATATGGTGGCGCATTAGTTGGAGTTGGATTAGGTATGGTATTTAAAGCCAAGGCCACTAGTGGTGGTACTGATATTATCGCAATGATAGTTTCTAAATACACCAAGTTACCGGTTGGTCAAGCTCTAATTATTATAGATTCTGTTATTGTACTAGGAGGTTTGGTTGCTTTTGGCGACTGGATGATTCCTCTTTTAAGTTGGTTAGTTATTTTCCTTACTGGTAAAATTATAGATGCCATGGTAGAAGGTGTAGGATATGAAAAATCCGTAATGATTATTTCAACTAAACATGAATTGATACGAAACAAAATCATTGATGATATGAAACGAGGTGGTACATACCTTAATGGCACCGGGATGTACAAAGGTGCTGAAAAGAAAATCATTATGACTGTTGTGACTAGAAGAGAATTAGTACTACTCAAACATTTTATTGGGCAAATAGATTCTGAAGCTTTTGTAATGGTTTCTGATGCAAATGAAATAATGGGTGATGGTTTTAAATCATTGAATGATGATTAATGAAACTATTTAATGGATAAAAACAAAGGGCTACGATAATTCGCAGCCCTTTGTTTTTTTAATTTAAAGTTACAAGTACTATTTAATTAAAGACATTTCTTCAACTAAATGGCCTGCACCAGCATACTTATCTATTATAAATAAACAATATCTAATATCTAAAGTAATATTTCGACACTGGTCAGGATCATAAATGATGTCACTCATAGTCCCTTCCCAGTTTCTATCAAAGTTTATTCCTATTAAATGACCATCGGCGTTAAACACTGGACTTCCTGAATTACCACCTGTGGTATGATTTGAGGCAGCAAAACAAACATTCATCTTACCTTCTTTATTTGCATAAGGTCCAAAATCTTTTTCTTTATAGAGGTTTTTCAGTTGATCTGTTACTACATAATCATAAATATCTGGATTTTCTTTCTGCATGATTCCATCTAAAGTGGTATAATGCTTATAATAAACACCATCTCTAGGGAAATATCCATCCACTTTTCCATAAGCAATACGCATGGTAAAATTAGCATCTGGATAGAAAACCTCTTTAGGTTGATAATCTACTTGCATTTGCATATATTTTCTATCAAGAGCTTTCAAACCGCTTGTTAAATCAGCAGAAGCCTCTTTAATCTCTTTACTCTTGTTAATTAAACTTTGTGCAAATTGAAAAGCAGGATCTTTCTTAATTGTCTTTAGAAATTTCTTATCATGTTTAGCTAAAAGGCTCTTCAACTCTTCTTGCTGATTAAATACAGATTTCTCAAATAGGTAAGAAACATACTTTTTAAAATCATTTTTATACTTCTTATTGATAAATTCAAAATAATCAGGGAGATCCTTTGCATCCACACCTACATAATACTCATCCAACAAGCGAACAGCTACAGCCTCATCAATAGGTTGATAATAATTTTTAAAGAATCCTGAAATCCTCTTGTCCAACTTAGTTACCATCTCATCAATTTTAGCTTCATCAGACTCCTCCTTTTCTAGTTCTTCAACAATCTTTCTAAATCTAGCAGCAAAAGAAACCAATTCAATGCCCATACCTGCTTCGCGATAATACTGATATTGCTTTCGCCATGGAGTTAATTCAGCATATAACTTTCTATAATCAGGAATAATATTTGAATATTTCGATTTCATATCAGAATTTTCATCCATCCATTTAATCATTTCATTCTCTTTGATGAACTTTGTTTCGATTGCGTCCATTCTTTTTATTCCTTTATTTTCACCTTGCCATTTTTTCCATCCATTGGCTAAAGAAGCAACTTTACCAGCATATTGAATTCTAACTTTTGGATCGTTTTTTTGTGCTGCTTTCATAATATCCAAACGAATGGTACGCATTTTTATCTTGATCGGATTCTCTTCTTCAGTAATTAGTTTCACTGCATCAGAAACCAAATACTCTTGAGTTCGACCAGGATATCCATACACGAAAGTAAAATCATCTTTTTCGACTCCTTGCAAGGAGATTTTTAAGTGTTTTTTAGGCTGATAAGGAACATTGTCCTTAGAATATTTTGCAGGACGGTTATTCTCATCTGCGTAAATTCTAAAAAGGCTGAAGTCACCTGTATGACGAGGCCACATCCAATTATCAGTATCACCACCAAATTTGCCAATATTACTTGGAGGAGCACCTACCAATCTAATATCCTTATAAACTTCGTAGATAAACATGAAATAACGATTTCCAGAGAAGAATGGTTTTATCACAATATCAATACCATTATCCATGGCATTCAATTCTTTTAGATTCTTGATATTCTCCTTTACTAATTCATCTCGTTTTTTCTCATCTAACTTCTCGTCGATTCCTTTAAGAACCTCCTCTGTTACTTCTCTCATTTCAACAAGAAAAGTTGCAGTTAGACCTGGGTTAACAAGTTCTTCGCCTTTATTCATAGCCCAAAAACCATCAGTTAAATAATCGTGTTCAATACTACTATGCGATTGAATTTGCCCATAACCACAATGATGATTGGTTAATATAAGACCTTGATCACTGATTAATTCACCTGTACAACCTCTACCAAAGATAACAATGGCATCTTTTAAACTGGCATTATTAATACTATAAATATCCTCAGCGGTGATATTCATTCCCATTTCTTTCATTTGTGCTTCATTTAACTCACCAAGAAACAAAGGAATCCACATTCCTTCATGGGCAGATAAACGTGATACAAAAACACTAAGAAGCAAAAGAAATACTATACTTATTCTCTTCATATTTAATTTATTTAATCGCTAATGTTTCAATTTCTACTAAAACTCCTAGAGGTAATTCCTTTACAGCAAAAGCAGCACGTGCTGGAGGATTCTCTGAATAATATTTCGCGTAAACTTCGTTCATTGCAGCAAAGTTTGACATGTCAGAAAGCAGACAAGTGGATTTAACTACATCCATAAAAGAATATCCTGCTGATTGCAAAATAGCCTCTATATTTTTCATTACTTGCTCTGTTTGTTCTGTGATACCACCCTCAACTACTTTTGAAGTTGCTGGATCTACAGGTACCTGCCCTGAAACAAATAATTGCCCATTTTTCTCAATAGCCTGACTGTACGGACCAATGGCCTTAGGAGCCTTCTCGGTAAATATAACTTTTTTCATTTGAATTGTATTTAATTGTGTAACATTAAAAAAACAGCCAAAGATAGCCTGAATTTATAATTTCACCAAAGAAGCTAAACGAGGTAATTTAATAATCGAGATGAGACTTTTTCTTTTCCACTTTAAGATCCTTAAACATGGAAGATTTGATATTAATGCTGAAATTCCAGCTTTTCCAGGTACCAAAAGGAGTCCAATTAAAACGCATTTCCCAACAATGAAGATCTCTAACAATATCAACCATGGTTGTGGTTAGTTTTTCATTTTTGAAATCATAACCTGATCGAAAGTTCAATTTCCAATTTGGGGTTAATTGAAGGTTGGCAGTAAAACCGAGTGTTTGGGTCACATCATTATCTCTTATTAGTTCATAATTAAGATAATTATGACGCATATTATAACTTAGGTTATATGAAATATTTACCGACCAAGGTAATGTTCCTGCTTTAGGTTCATCATCTTTCTTCCCTTTGGATTTTTCACTAGATTTATCATCTTTCTTAAACAATCCATCTTTAAAAGTACTATTGTTTAAGGTTAAATTTAAACCGGTTGACCAACTCATATTTTCCATTCTATAGAGCCTATGATTAACACTCCACTCTGTTTGATTTAAGTTTTTTGTTCCAGCTGAATCAAGAATATAAGGATCCCAAAGGCTATTATATCTAATATCAATGTTTTTAAATAACTTAGTTCTACCACTTATTCTTAATGGTTGCCAATTTAAAGAATCTACTGCCATATTATATGAGGTAGAAAAAGTAAGATTGTCGATTAATACGATTTTTCTATCCCCAGTTACTGTATCATTCCTATCTCTAACCTTCATTTCAATATTATTAACCAAAGAGAAATTAAGGTTTCCACTTTTTCCATTTTGGGGAGAACCATAAATCCCATTAGCAAAAATTGAATATTCTACAGTTTCATCTGTAATTGTATCATGATAAGAATCGTAATATCCCCATTGAGACTCACCAAAATCAGGCCTATAAGAAAACCCTACAGTTGGAGTGATCACATGTCGAACAGCTTTCACTGGAGATTTTTTTCCAAAAGTATACATCCCATAGAGTTTAGTTGACACATTCGAACTCAAACTAAAATCTGTTGCTGTAATAAATCCATTAATTGTATCTTGATTCACCTGGCCATATACAGAATCCATTTCAATATCATGAATAGCTTCCCAATTACGATCTATATATGAGCTATACCATCTCGAAGTAATATTTATTGAGTTAGTCCAATTTAAGTATTTGAATATTTTCACACTGCTACTAATGGGGATCTTATGCTGCATTCCATTGTTAAAATAGTCCTCCCAACCTGGAGTAAACATTAATGAATCGGCAACAGATACCGTATTTTTTGCATCCACGGTATATTGAAGATAAATATTATCATACCATTTTAAGGCTCCTGCTTTGTCCTTTTTTCTAAATGGATAAAACCTTGACCCACTCAAAGAAATCTGAGGCAAAGTCATGGTAACAATTTGATTTTTTGTGTTTTGACTATGAGAAACGTTGGCATTAAAATTCCAACTATCACCAAAACGCGTTGAAAAGTTTACACTCGACTGAAAAGTACTAGACACTTTATCTTCATAGGTATTACTCAATTCATACTGATTATACGAACTAGAACGCATATTTACATTTGCTGAAAATTTGCTTTTGGGTCTTGCCTTTGGATCCTGAGAATGGCTCCATTGAATTAAGAAATCATTACTTTTATTATAATCAGGAGAACCCTCGCTTCCTACTATATTAATAGCATATTTTAAGTTTAAGTTTCCTGTGTATTTATATCTTTTTTTATAAGAGGCTTTTGTATTTAATGCCCAAGATCCTCTTGTGTATATACTTCCCAAAAACTCTAAATCTAAATAATCATTTACCGCCCAATAATATCCTCCATCTCTAAAATAAAATCCTTGAGATGCAGACTCTCCGTAGGAAGGAATAATTATACCACTTTGCTTTCCACTTTGATTCGGAAACAAACCGAACGGCACCAATAAAGGAGTTGGCACACCAGCTACCTCAAAATAGGCAGGACCAGTAATTATCTTATCCCCAGGAATTACTTTTGATTTACGAAAACGAAAAGCATAGTGTGGATGATCGAGCTCACAAGTAGTAAATCTACCACCTTGAATAAAGGCAGTATTATCTGGCATTTTTTTAATTTTCTCCCCATGTAGGAAACCTCCGCTTTCCTCAGTGGAAACACCAGATATCAAACCTTTTTTAGTGTCAAAATTATACTTCATTTCTACACTAGCAAACTCATCATCTGATTCTTTAAAAATAGGTTCTCCAGATACTGTACCAGTACTATCTTCCATACCACGAGAATATATTTCATTTTTAGTAAAATCTATCTCCATATAATCTCCTTGAAGATTAATACTCCCATAATTAATATTATCATCCTTATACAAAAACACTTTTCTCGTTCTTAAATCGAAACGAAGTGAATCAGAAGCTTGATAATCAACCTGAGCATCTAAAGTAGAATTTTGAATTGACGGAATTGAATCATTAGAAATTGAATCATTTGCTAAAGTATCCATTTTCATGAGCAAAGAATCTAGAAGCAATGTAGAATCTGGCATTAAAATTGAGGAACTATCAATCAAAATAGGATTTTGCAGACTGTCTAATTCCATCCCAACAGCGCTATTATTCTGGGCTCTTACATTGAGTATGAGCACAAATAATAGAATTGTCGACAGAAAGCGAAAACAATTTCCTGTTGATAAATTCGTTAACAATTTGTATATGATGTTATTAGACAAATAGCTTTATTCAATAATTTTAACGTCAAAACTAAATAAATTTGCCATAAAACAAGTATGACTACAAACACAAAATTAAATAGCTTGGTTTTTTTAACTTTGGTTAACACTATAAGCAATTATTTTGCCAAAATTGCTTTGGTATTGTTCATAGCCATCATTGTTTTTCTTCCTTCAAAAACTACAGATGCTCAAAACAGACTCAATAAAATTGTTATTGATGCCGGACATGGTGGAAAAGACCCTGGTGCTTCAGGTAAATATAGTCGTGAGAAAGATGTGGTTTTAGCTATAGCTCTTAAAACTGGTCAAATGATAAAGCAAGAACATCCAGAGGTGGAGATCATCTATACTAGAAAAACTGATGTTTTTATTCCTCTAAAAAAAAGAGCTGAAATTGCAAATAAAGCCAATGCCGATTTATTTATCAGCATACATTGTAATTCTAATCATTCTTCCCAACCCCATGGAAGCGAAACATATGTTATGGGACTACACAAAAGCGAAGCCAACTTAAATGTGGCAAAAGCTGAGAATGCAGCCATTCTTTTTGAGGATGATTACGAAACAAATTATGATGGTTTTGATCCAACATCTGATGAAAGTCATATTATCTTTAACTTTTTTCAGAATAGTTTCATCTATCACAATTTAGATTTAGCTACAAAAATGCAAGCTCAATTTACGAGTAAAACACCATTAAGAGACCGAGGTGTTAAACAGGCTGGATTTTGGGTTCTTTATAAAACTACTATGCCAGGGGTTTTACTTGAAACAGGATTTTTAAGTAATTCAAACGATGAAAAGTTTTTGAACAGCAAAGATGGTCAAAAGAAATTAAGTCAAGCAATAGCACAAGCTGTTAGTGATTACAAAAAAAGTCATGATGCTATAGAAGTTGACAAAGCTAAACACAAAACCCAAACTGTAAATTCAGCATCTGAAATAAATAATGAAGATGAGACTAAAAAAGAGAAAGTTCAAGAAAAGCCTAATAACTCCAGTACTATTACGACCACTAGTACTGACAAGACTAATATTGAAGAGGTTAACAAACCCGTTCTCAATAAAGCTATTTATAAAGTTCAGTTTTTAAGCCTAAGTACTCAGAAGAAATTAGAAGGAAAAAAATATAATGCTTTACCAGTAATTTCATCCTATAAACATAAAGGAATGTATAGGTATACTTCTGGAGAATCAAAAAACTACGAGGAGGCAATTGAATTACAAAAAGTAGTTAGAAAGGCCGGCTTTAAAGATGCTTTTTTAGTGGCTTTTTTCAATGGTGAAAGGGTGAGTATTAAAGAAGCACGAGCAAAGAATAATGAGTAAATTATTTTTAAAACTTTCGTGAAATAAGACAAATTAACATTAGGTTTAAGCAAATTATTCAGATATTTGAAAAAAAATCTCAGATGAAGATCAACAGAGAGACAAAAATTGGAATTATATTTATTGTTGCCGCAGGTTTATTATACTGGGGTTATAACTTCCTTAAAGGAAAAGATGTATTTATCAAGGAAAGAACCTTTTATGCAAGATATTACGATGTAAGTGGATTATCTAAATCCGATCCCGTATTTATAAATGGTTTGAGAGCGGGAAATGTAAAAAGTCTATATTTTGAGCCAGATCATAGTGGCAGAATAATGGTTGAATTACAAATCACTCAAGATTTCCCACTTCCGAGCAATACTATAGCTAAAATAGTAAGTACCGATTTAATGGGCACTAAGGCCATAACCCTACATATTGGAGACACTCCAAACCTATTATTAGATGGTGACACTATGAATACTAGTATTGAAAGTACGCTACAAGAACAAATGGAACAAACCATTGGACCACTTAAGCATAAAGCAGAAGAATTACTTTCATCGGTTGATGAGATTATAGGCAATCTACAAACTATTTTAAATAGCGAAACATCAGAGAATATAAAAAGTAGCTTAGGACACTTAGAAAAGTCATTAGTTAATGTGGAGTCTGTAACAGGAAGTTTAGATTCCTTGTTAAGTCAAGAAACCAGCAGCATTAAAAGAATTCTTGATAATGCTGAGTCCATTACAAGTAATTTGAGAAACAACAACGAACATCTCACTTCTATTCTTACTAACTTCCATGAGATTAGTGATAGCTTGGTGGCTGCAGATATGGCATCGACCCTAAGATATGCTAATAAATCGCTAGAGGACTTTTCTTTTGTGATGAATAAAATCAATAATGGAGAAGGTTCTATGGGTGCTTTAATGAACAATGATACTTTGTATTTAGAGATGGAAAAATCGGCAAGAGATTTAAATTTACTCTTGGAAGATATAAAAGCAAACCCAGGAAGATATGTGAAGTTTAGTTTGTTCTAAACTCCTTTGGCTTTTTTACTCTTCTTCTACTTGTTCTTCTAATTCCCCTTCTTTTCTAAAGATGTCTGCTCTTTTCCTAGGGCGATCATCTTCTTTCCAAATGAATCCTCTAAGTTTTTCTTCAGAAGGTTGTACCAATTGTGTTGGTGTAAGTGTAGCTGTAGGCTTATCAATATAAGTAATGGTTTCTAATTCTTGATCCTTTAAAAATATCAACATGTCTTTTGAATCAATTCTATTCATTCCTACCGGAGTCCCATCATCTTCCCACATAAAATAAAGGGTTTCAGATTTTCCAAGCATCAAAATCTTTCTCATATCCCCTTCCCTAAACCAAGCGTGCATGTCTATACCACTCACCTGATTATAAAACCTTGGCTCTACTGTATCTTGACTTACCAAAAACACATCGGTTTGGAAGGAAGCAGAATCTAATTCACCAAGTTTCGACATCAAATCGATCCTTTGGCAACTGATTTGGTTGTCTTCGAACCATAGAAAGGGATTAGAATGTAATTGCAAGGTAGAATCATTAAAGAAATAGACTAAACTATCCGCCATACCTTGCATATCTTTCGAGAAAAACTTCATGTGATTATAGGCAAATAAATATTCTGGTTTTTCAATACTATCGAAACGTATCATTAAAGTATCTGCATGTAAAAAAGAAGAATCTGCATTATCTACAAAAATAGCTTGTGCACTATCCACTACATAGGCAAAAAACTTTGCTTTATTATAAATGGCAAACTCACCAGTTACCAATACATCGTTAGCGGTATCGGTCATAATAACATTTCTGAATACTTTAGACAACCCTCTTTCCTTGCTATAGAAAATACTATCACCACTTAATGTATTGGTTTTATTTTGAACAAAAGCATTTTCGCTGAGACGGGCTTCTTGAGTTTGGGTATCATGAAATCCACTTTCAGCATACATAAAAGAACTGTCGCCTTCAATGGTACTTGGACCCATAAAATAAACCCGCTCTGTATTGGTTTGATATTTTAAGGTATCCGATTTCATCACAAAATCTGGATTTACCACCACCACACTATCTTTAAAATAAACGGTTTCTATATGATTGTAATAATATCCTTTTTTACTGGTTAAAACATTGGTTGAGTCCTCAATCCTTCCCCATATAAAATACTTACCTATTCCTGACTTTCTATCATAAATTAACTCATCGGTATACAGAGTAGCTTTCTTATCGACTAAACGAACATTATTATGGAATTCTGCAATTTTTGTATTTCCTTCATAGAATAATTGATCGCCATACAAGTCCAAAGTATCATTTACAATAATATGAACATCACCGAAAGCATCAAGACTATTATTATCGTATAAATAAGCACTATCGCAAAAGAATAGAGAACCTTCATGCTCAGCTTTCACCTTACCTATCAGTTTTTGAGCACTCTGACCAGAAACATTGTCAAAGCGACCGATATCAGCATGTAGTAAGTTAATCTGCTTGGGCTCCTCCTTATCCACATTACCTTGCGCAAGTAATAGAAATGGTGAGCTTAATATTAAAAGAAAAAAATATAGTTTTAAATTCATTGCTCTTTAATAGCGAAATTATGGGTAGCAAATGTATGACTAAGATTAGAAACCAAGAATATTTTAAGCAAATTTAATAGCCAACTCCATTTTCGTTCTTATATCATCACGGATACAATTTAAGGCGGGATTGCCAATAAAGTCGAAAAGAACTTTACTCTCAATGGCTACAATTCTTGTTTCAGTATCTGAAACATATTGAACAGCCAGTTTACAAGGAAGTATCAATCCTAGATCCTCCTCTTTGGTAATTGCGTCGTAGGCAAACTGGGGATTACATGCCCCAATAACTTTATATCTACTAAAATCTTTCCCGATTTTATTCTTGAAAACCTGATCCAAATCTATCTCAGTGAGTATTCCAAACCCTTCGTTTTTCAAAGAATCGGTTAATCGCTGGACTGCACTATCAAAATCGCAATCCAGTTTTCTTCCAATTGAATATTCCATAGTAATTATTCGCTTACCTCTAATTTAAAACCAGTACCATGAACATTAGTAATGGCGATTGTAGGATCAATTTTCAACATCTTACGAAGTTTTGCAATAAAAACATCCATACTTCTACCGATAAAATAATCGCTGGAACCCCAGATTTTTTCTAATGCATACTCTCTTTCAACTAACTGATTTTTATTCTCTGCTAGTAATTTTAATAGAGCTGCTTCTTTTCTTGTTAAAGAATAGTCTTTACCTTCATGGATAAGAATCATATTCTTATGATCGAACTGAATGGTTCCTAATTCAAAAATATCTGGAATTTTTTTCTGGCGATATTGAATTTCACTTCTTTTGAGGATGGCTCCGATACGAAGGCTTAACTCTTCAGTACTAAATGGCTTTGTGATATAATCATCACAACCTGCCTTAAACCCAGCAATCCTATCTTCTTTTAGCGATTTAGCTGTAAGGAAAATAAGAGGGATATCAGCATTAATTGCTCTGATGTCTTTTGCCAATCTGAAACCATCTTTCTTTGGCATCATCACATCAAGGATACATAGGCTAAATTCGTTTTCTTTAAACGCTTCTAGACCTTCTTCACCATCGTTGCGTAATACAGTTTCGTATCCCAACATTTCTAGATAATCCTTAAGGACCATACTTAGGTTGGCATCATCTTCCACTAATAGGATTCTTGTTTTATCTTCCATAATTACTATTTTACTTCTATGTTAAAAGGAAAAAACACTTCAAATATACTGCCTTTTCCCCATTCACTGGTCAATTTTATATTTCCACCATGAGCTTCGGTGATTAGTTTCACATAATAAAGGCCTAATCCAAAACCTTTTACATCATGTAAATTCCCTGTATGAACCCTGTGAAATTGTTTAAATATGTCTTTTTGATCTTCTGATTTTATCCCAATTCCATTGTCTTCGATACTAATAATTAATCCCTTTTTATTATTTCGGGTACGTATTATTATGACAGGAGTACTGGGAGTATATTTTATTGCATTATCGAGCAAATTGCTAATCACGTTTACAAAGTGCATTTTATCTGCCCAAATTTTTGGGTAATTGGCAGCAAAATATGTTTTTATTGCTCCTCCTTTATTTGAAACAGTTATTTCTAATTTATTGATTAAATCGTTTATTACCTTATGAGCATCTACATCTTTTTTCCTAATCTTTAATTCACCTTTATCAATAACAGCAATTTGCAAGACTTGCTCCACCTGATGTTTTAACCTTTGATTCTCATCATAGATTACCTTGGCATATCTTCTAGCTTTAGGAATATCGGTAAGTATCTCATCACGTAAAAGCATTTCCGATGTTAGAGAAACTGTTGATATTGGTGTTTTAAATTCATGGGTCATATTATTAACGAAATCATTTTTAATTAATGAAATTCGTTTTTGACGGAAAGTAACATAAATAATATAAATAAAACTAAAGCCTATAATCAATACAAAAACAGCTGATATAAGTATCCCTGCAATCATCTGATTAAATATAATGTGTCCTTGATTTGGGAAGTACACAGACATATAATAAGTTTCACGATAATTATATAAACAGGACAATGAAACCCTATATGTACTGGCTAATAATTCGTCACCATAGTCTCCTACATGGCCACCCGATAAGGTTCTATGATTATGATCTTCTTTATATACTGCATAATAATAATTCCTCTTTACTCTAATACTTGCTAATTCAACTGCTAACAGACTATCCAAAACCGGATAATCAACCTCTTGTTCTGAATCACCCATTATATGATTGCAACTGGGGTTAAACATGTTGGCATTTTGATCAGAATTCTGAATGGTATACAGGTTATTTACAACTGTTTTTAAGGTCACCTGAACTTGATCTACAAATTGTTCCTTCTTTAAATTGATTGCATTTTCAATCCAAAAAAACTGAGTAGTAACAACCCCTAGAATGGATAATCCAGATAAAATAATAATAAGAATGCCTGTGCTTTTCTTCATAAAAACATATGTAACTTGAAGATTAATTTTTAGAATTTAACAAAATTACAAATATTCTAGGCAAAGTCTTAGGAAAATTAAAAAGAAAGGCCTATTGTTGCTTTATTAACAGCTCCTTAACAGAAGTTAACAGGGGATTAACACGATGCAACTACTGTCAGGCATACATTTGTTGACAGAAAAATAATAATTAAACTCAAAGAACATGAAAAAATTAATTTTAAGTTTAGCTTTAGCAGCTTTTATCGGTGGAAGTTCACTTGCAATCGCAGGTACTACAAATAGCACAGCTCAAAATGCAGACATGGTTGAAATGATTCAAGATGGTAAGAAAAAAGCCACTTCAACAACTAAAGATGCTAAAAAAGAAGGTTGCGACAAGAAAGCTAAAAGCGACTGTAAAGGTAACGATGTTTTGAAAAAGAAAAGCTGTTGCTCTGATGGTAAAGCCACAAAAAAGGATAAATCTGCTAAGCCAGAAAAAAAATAATTGAACCATTATAAAACCTGTAATCGTAAGATTATATTTTTATAATATCAATTTACTTTTCATTTAGTTTTGCCCCCTGATCTTATGAGATGGGGGTTTATTTTTACCTTATTTTTTTTTAAAACCAAAATCCAATATTCAAATACCCTGAAATACTTCTATAATTAGAACCCATTACCGATAATTCTATTGGTCCTATAATACTACTATAACCCCATGTTAAACCATACCCAATGGCACTGTTATCAATATAAAACAAATCGGATTTATTAAATGTTGTATTTCCAGCATCCACTGTTGCCATAACATAATGTCTTTTGTAAATATTGTATTGTAACCTCAAACGACCTGCTAACATTTGTGTTCCCGAAAGTTGAAAAACATCCAAACCACTAAAAGAAGTCATCCCAGGCAAATAGTGTGCTCCTTGTCCTCCGAGTGTAAAAAGATGACTCATATATAAACCAGTACCAAAGGTTAAACCTACACTGGCACGAGGTCGGAGCGTCCATTTAGAACCCAATGGAATGGCTTTATCATACACTGCAGACAAAACAGTAGCCTTCTCCCCAAAGTTCATATTCCCACCTTGTAAAAATTCAGTAATAAAAATTGCATTAAGATCTAGTTTACCTCCATCGTGAGGGAAGAAACTATGATCCCATCTATCCACTTTAAGAAAAGCAAAGAAATTAAAGAAGGTCTGAGAGAATTGAGAATTGTTCACTCCAAAATCTATTCCGATATCATTTCTGAGACTTGAAACCTCCATCTGAATCCCACCTCCTAAAGAAATATTCTTTCTACTTACTGATTGAATGTATAATTCAACCAAAAGGTTAGACATTTGATATTCACCTATCTTATCTTTACCATTTACATAATCGATGAATGAAAAACTAAACCAATTTGCTGCAAATCCAAAACTTGGCAACAAACCACGGTTTTGATAATACTTTAATCCAAAGTGAGGATTTTCACTTAAACCAAGAGTTGTTTCGAATAGAGTATTCTTAAGCAATAGGTTTCGAAAGCGGCTTGTAATTAGAATACCTGCTTTATAATCTGAATCATAATGAAGTCCCAATCCAATACTTCCCAACTCGTCTTCTTCCACTTCTAACTTTACAATTGCCCCATTGTTTCCGGGCAATAAGCTGTATTTTGCAGTTTTAAAAAACAAACTACCATAAATTTGTTCTATAAGCTCCTCTAAATCTTCTACTTCAATTACATCACCTTTTTCTTCATCAAACAAAGCTTTCAGTGTCTCAGTAGGAACTATCTTGTTTCCCATAACAACAACAGAATCCAATACAAAATGAGTCATAGGTTCCAAATCCCTAATTTTCAATTCATAATCGGGAAAACTTTTCAAATAAATTGCTAGACTATCTAACCTTGATAAATTCTCTAAACCAGCTCTTTCTCCTCTTAACATAATACTATCGTAATCGCCAAAAGAACCAACACCATAACCAGTAATATCAGGTTGAATATAATAATCAACATATTTCATGGCAGTATCGTTCAATGCTTTTCTATAGAAACCGGCACTTCTGTCGAGAATAGACGTAATTGTACTTAAATCTTCAATCTGAAAATCTTTATGTGATTGAACATCCACTCCAATAATAATATCACATCCACGTTCTGCTAATTCTTTGGCAGGAAAATTATTAACTAATCCTCCATCTACTAATAATTTTCCCTCTACCATGACTGGAGTAAATACAGAAGGTATAGCCATACTAGCCCTCATTGCTTCTGCAAGATTTCCTTCCTCAATTAAAACAGATTCTCCTGTTGCAATAGCCGTACCAACACATAAAAACGGTGTTTGGAAATTTTTAAAACTTTGATGTTGATATACTGGAGTAGCAAGCTTAGATAACAATAAAGAAATATTTTGCCCATATTTAATACCAAAAGGCAAGCTTATTTTTTCTTTTGTTACAGGGAAACTAATAAACTGCTGTTCGTTATAGTTTTTCTCATCCAAGCTCAATTGCCGTCTGTTTATTTTATCTAATAACAAATCTGTCCAGTTTTGACTTCGAACAAGTGTTTCAATAAATTCAGGGCTATAACCAATGGCATACAATCCACCTACCAAACTTCCCATACTTGTACCAGCAATATAATCCACTTCAATCCCAGCATCTCTAATTACCTTTAATGCTCCAATATGAGCAAAGCCTTTAGCACCTCCTCCGCTTAATACTAAACCTATTTTAGGTCTAGTTTTACGAGTAGGGTCAAGTTTATTATTTTTTTTTGCTGAGATAGTTAAGGAAAAGGAAAATAAAAAAACGGTTAATAACAACACCTTTATTGAATCCAATAAAACTGATTGAAGATGAAACAAATTAATATTTCTTGAGCGATATTTAAATTGTTCTTTCATATTAAAATCTAAACCCAATATTTATATCATAATACATTTTTCCTTTGGGGTACGCTTTAGCCATAGACAATGTTATTGGTCCCAATGGGCTAAAATATCCATAAGACAATTGCCAACTGGTATAAAAATCATTTTCGTCAATCGTTTTATCTAAATCCAAATTCATAGATAAGAAATTACCCTTTGCAGTTAAATAATGCTTTTTCCAGAAGTTATATCTAAGGCTAACCCTTGGGTTTATTGCCGTATGACCATCTATTTCCATAAACTTATATCCAGGAAAGATGGTGTAATTGGAAAAATAAGATGGTTGAAAACCTCCAAACCTAGCAGCTTTTGAGTTTGGCAATTTACTGGCAATAATTTTATAAAAATACATATCTGGAATTACAGCCCATCTTTTATGTAATGGAACTATTCCATTAAACTGAAAAGACAGAGCAGAATAGTCATAATCATAAGTATCGTATATAACATTACTAGAACCATCTAAATCAATATCAGTATTTTCTCCAGCACCAAGTTCCATTTTTCCATAAAAATATAATCCTTTGTTTGGGAAATATAATTGATCATAATAGTCTAACATCACATCGGCAAACACTGCTCCGCTAATATTATCAGCATTATCAAAATCATAAATAGAAACATCTTGGCTAACAGTTACTTGTTCAACAGAATACCCTAATCTAAAACTCAACAAGTTTTTGAATGATAACAAGCCAAATCCATGAGTTTTAAAAACACCATTATTATAACTAACAGTTGATTTACCATTATCATAGGACAAACCAGGCTGAGAAAAAGCGATAAGATCGGCACCATAACCAGGTTTAAACCCATTATCTACCACATATTCTGCTGCAAATCTCGCTATTGTACCTAAGACTAAATCAACAGATAAACGACCATTTTTAGCACCAAAGTTTCTTGCAGTAAGATTTAATAATAATGCAGCTTTCGAAAAATCATTATAGTGAGCACCAATATTCAAATCGAATAAACTAGCTTCTTCCACCGAAATTTTAATTACAGTTTCGCCATTACCTGTTCTACTCAATCGGTAATCTACCATATGGAATAGCTTTGTTCCATACAACTCATTTATTCGATCATTTAACTCTTTAATAGAAATCAAATCTCCTGGAAATACATCTAGCTTATTTTTTAGATATGATTCTGAAACTCTTTCATTCCCATCAAATTGCACATGATCAACATACAATACATCCATGCTAGGGAATGAATTTTGGTCTCCACGTACTTTTTCTTTTCTATATGAGATGGAATCAAGAAATGCACGAATTTGAGGAATCATTTCGCGTGCTTTTTTCTCTCCGCGAATAATAATAGAATCGGCCATTTCAAAATCAAAAGCTGTAAAAGGGTCAATTTCAGGTTTTATAAAAAGATCAACTAACTTTAAATTCTTATTATAACTATCCTCCCCGTTTAGAAAAATGGATTGTGACAAAACCTGAACCAAATTGGTAATTTCATCCTGTTTATATAATGGTGTTGAAATATCAACACCTATTAAATAATCAGTTCCTAAATCTTTCACTTCTTTAGCCGGGAAATTATTAATAACACCACCGTCTACAAAGTAGTAGTTACCCCATTTTACTGGTGCAAATGCAGAAGGAACCGACATAGAAGCTTTAATTGCCAAGGCTATATTGCCTGTATCTAATTTTACAGCCTCTCCACTTAATAAATCTGTCGCCATACAAAAGAATGACTTGTCTAAATCTGAGAAATTTTCAACATGATAGGCTGGATTTGACAGTGTAGTCAACATCAACATGACATTTTGACCATATACCAGTCCTGGTGGAATACTAATTTTTCTTCCTTTCAAACCTAAGGAAAATACATATCGCTCACTCTCTATTTTCTCGTATACACCTCTATCTCGTCTACTTACTTTATCGTTAAGTACCAAATCCCAATCTTGAGTCAAAGCCATTTGTTCAATATCATATATAGAATAACCCATTGAATACAATCCTCCAACCACAGCTCCCATGCTAGTACCACCAACAATATCTACATTTATACCCTCCTCTTCGAGAACCTTAATTACACCAATATGAGCAAAGCCTCTAGCTCCACCTCCACTGAGAACCAAACCAATACGGGGATTTTCCTTCTCAGACTCTTGTGCACTGACAAACGCAGTTCTTGAGAACTGAATGAGAATGAATAATACAGAAAGAATACAGTATCTGTTAAGCATTAGTCTTATAGTAATATTATGAGTTTGAAAGTATAAAAATAAAAAAAATCTGCTTCATTCTTAAATAAAGCAGATTTTAAATTTATTAATAATCAACTAATGATTATTTACCATGGCATTGCTTGTATTTTTTCCCACTTCCACACGGACAAGGCTCATTTCTACCGATTTGCTTTTCGGCAACCACAGGTTGACTTTTCTGTTTTGCTTGAGTATCACTGTGCGATTGAGAAAGTAAGTCATCTCTACCTTCTGTCAGATTTTTTTGACTACTTGGTAGTTTTGCTTCCTCTAATTTCGCTTCTGCTTTTGGTAAGTCTCCTTTAACCAAGAAAGTTGTAATGTCTTTATTATTCCTTTGAATCATGTCTTTAAATAAATTGAAAGATTCAAATTTATAAATCAACAATGGATCTTTTTGTTCATAAGTAGCATTTTGAACAGATTGTTTCAAGTCATCCATTTCTCTCAAATGCTCTTTCCAACTATTATCTATGATGCTAAGCGAGATTCCTTTTTCAACCGATAATGGAATCTCTTTACCTCCATCGTTAAATGATTTCTCGAGGTTAGCCACAATATTAATGGTTTTAATTCCATCAGAAATAGGAATAGCTATATTCTCGTAATGATTTTGGTTTTCATAAACATCCTTAATTACAGGATAAACATTTTCAGATATTCTAATATTCTTGTCCTTATAATTAGAATAAGCTTTATTATAAATCTTATCTGTTAATTCTGTAGCGTTGGCACTCATGAAATCTTCTCTAGAAACAGGGCTTTCCATAGTTAAGCCTGCAAGTAATTCCATATTAAATGCATCGTAGTCTTTTGCTTCAATATGCTCTGCAACCATTTGCTCCACATAATCAAACATCATATTACTTACATCTACTGCTAAGCGTTCCCCAAACAATGCATGGTGACGTTTTTTATAGATTACTTCTCTTTGAGAATTCATTACATCATCATACTCCAATAATCGTTTACGAATACCAAAGTTATTTTCCTCAACTTTTTTCTGAGCACGCTCAATACTCTTGGTAATCATATTATGCTGAATCACCTCTCCTTCTTGAAGACCTAATCGGTCCATAACTTTAGAGATTCTATCAGATCCAAACATCCTCATTAAATTATCTTCGAGAGAAACATAAAACTGTGAACTACCAGCATCTCCTTGACGTCCAGCACGACCTCTCAACTGTCTATCTACACGACGAGAATCGTGACGTTCAGTACCTAAGATTGCTAAACCACCTGCCGCAATTACCTTTTTACTTAACTTAATATCTGTACCACGACCAGCCATATTAGTAGCAATAGTTACCGTTCCTTCTTGTCCAGCTTCAGCTACAATATCTGCTTCACGTTGATGTAGTTTCGCATTCAGTACATTATGTCTTATCTTTTGTCGAGTAAGCATTCTACTTAACAATTCTGAAGTCTCTACAGAAGTTGTACCAACCAATACTGGTCTTCCTAATTTTACTAATTCTTCAATCTCATTAGCAACTGCATTAAATTTCTCGCGTGTTGTTTTAAAAACAAGATCCTCTCTATCATCTCTAACAATAGGTTTATTGGTAGGAATAACGATTACATCTAATTTGTAGATGTCCCAAAACTCACCAGCTTCCGTTTCCGCAGTACCAGTCATACCAGCTAACTTACGATACATTCTGAAATAATTCTGTAAAGTAATTGTTGCATAAGTTTGAGTAGCAGCTTCCACTTTTACATTCTCTTTAGCTTCAATCGCTTGGTGGAGTCCATCAGAATAACGACGTCCTTCCATTATACGACCTGTTTGCTCATCAACAATTTTAATCTTGTTATCCATTAAAACATACTCAACATCTTTTTCGAAAAGAGCGTATGCTTTTAAGAGCTGGTTAACAGTATGTACTCTTTCAGATTTTATGGAGAAGTTTCTTAGAATTTCTGACTTCTTCTCTATCTTCGATTTCTCATCCCCTTCATGTTTATCCAGCATTGCTAAATCAGCAGCAATATCCGGAAGGATATAAAAATCTGCTTCTTCATAAGAAGTGGTTAAGATATCGATACCTTTATCTGTTAATTCAATAGAATTCGTTTTCTCTTCGATAACAAAAAACAACTCATCATCGATAATATGCATGTGTTTTGCTTGCTCTTGAAGATAGAAATTCTCTGTCTTCTGCATGAGTGTTCTTTTACCTTCCTCACTTAAAAACTTTGTGATGGCTTTGTTTTTAGGCAACCCTCTAAAAGCACGAAATAATAATTCACCACCTTTTTTTTCTTGTTCCGAGTTAGGACTAGAAGAAAGAATTTTTTTAGATTCAGCTAATAAACTGGTAACTAATTTCCTTTGTGCTTGATATAAACGCTCTACATTAGGCTTGAGGTTATCAAACTCTTGAGAATCGCCCTTAGGAGTTGGACCTGAAATAATTAAAGGAGTACGAGCATCATCAATTAAAACGGAATCGACCTCATCCACAATAGCAAAATTCGGAGCTCTTTGTACCAACTCATCTGGATTTGATGTCATATTATCTCTTAGATAATCAAAACCAAACTCATTATTTGTTCCATAGGTAATATCAGCATTATAAGCTTGTCTTCTTTCTTCAGAGTTAGGCTGATGTTTATCAATACAATCTATTGTTAAACCATGGAACTCATATAACATCGACATCCATTCGGCATCACGTTTTGCTAGGTAATCATTAACCGTAACAACATGAACACCTTTACCTGAAAGCGCATTTAAGAATACAGGAAGTGTAGCAACTAAGGTCTTACCTTCACCAGTTGCCATCTCCGCAATTTTACCTTGATGCAGAACAGTACCACCAATTAACTGAACATCATAATGGACCATTTCCCATTTTATCATGTTTCCACCAGCAATCCATTCATTATTATAATATGCTTTATCACCTTCTATGTTAACATTATCTAAGCGAGCCGCTAAGTCTCTGTCATGCTCACTGGCTGTAACAGCAACTTTCTCATTATCCATAAATAATTTAGCAGTAGCTTTTACCACAGCAAATACCTCAGGAAGTATATTATCAAGAACGGTTTGTGTAGACTCATAAATACTGTCTTTCAACTTATCAACCTGCTCATAAAGCTTTTCCTTTTCATGGATATCTATATCAACCTGTTCATTTATTCTTTGTAATATTTCATCTACTTGATTTTCATCAGATTTTGTGGCCTCTGAAATTTGTTGCTTAAATGCTAATGTCTTCTTTCGAAGCCCATCAGCATCTAATTTTGAAATTTGCTCATAAGCTTTAATAGCCTTATCAGAATAAGGTTTTATGTCTTTTATATCGCGATCGGACTTATTTCCGAGAAGTTTCTTAAAAATACCTAGCATAATACTCTTTTTTTTGCTGTAATAATGATATTGTTAATCAATTATCATACTCTAATTTAAAACATGACTAATTGACACTCAAGTCAAGTTTGCAAAAGTAAAAAAAAAGACCGTTTAATAGTGTCATTCTAAAAATCAATAATATCCTATTTTTTTGCAATCAATTATTATTTTTGCACCAAACAAATTAAAACACAAACGATATGAAAAAAATTAGCTTTCTCATTATGGGGATATTAGCTTATTCTTTGAGTTTTGGACAAGATCTAAAACATGAAGACATAAAAAAAATGGCAAAAGAGCTAGATAAAAACTCTGCTAAAACAGCGTTGACAAATGCTATTAGTAACAATAATATTAAGAAGCTCGCATTAGATCAAGAAAATAAAGGAAAGGTTAATTTCTTTATCAATACGAAAGTGGAGACTAAAGGTATAACGAATCAAAAAAGCAGTGGAAGATGTTGGATGTTCACAGGTTTAAATGTGCTTAGAGCAAAAGTGATTACCAAATATGAGTTAGAAGCTTTTACATTTTCACATACATACTTATTCTTCTATGACCAATTAGAAAAAGCTAACCTATTCTATAATGGAATGATTGAAACTGCTTTTCTTCCTCTTGATGACAGAGAAGTAGAATGGCTATTAAAACATCCTATTGGAGATGGTGGCCAATGGACTGGAGTTGTAGATTTAGTGAGTAAATACGGGCTAGTGCCTACCAGTGCAATGCCAGAAACTTATCAAAGTGAAAACACTTCTATGATGAGTAGACTGATTAGAAGAAAACTTCGTGAGGATGGTTTAAAACTAAGAGAATTAGGTAGAACTAAAATGTCAAGAGAAATGCTCATGGACATTAAAAACGAAAAGCTTGCAGAGATTTATCAAATATTAGCTTTTAGTCTTGGAGAACCACCAGTAGATTTTGAATGGCAATACAAGGGTAAAGATGGTAAAATTAGTGATGCCAAAACATTCACTCCAATGGAATTCTTTAATGAGCTATTCGATATCAATTTTGACAATTATGTGATGCTTATGAATGATCCTGGAAAAGATATGAACCAACTATATGAAATCAGATACGATAGACATATGCAAGAAGGTGGAAACTGGAAATATATAAATCTTGAAGCTGATCAGATTAAGAAATTTGCCATGGCATCTATTAAAGATAATGAAGGAATGTATTTCAGTTGTGATGTTGGAAAACAATTGGAAAACGAAAAAGGATTCCTCGATATTAACACTTATGATTATGCAAATCTATTTGGAGTAGATTTCAATATGGATAAGAAACAGAGGATTCAAACTTTTGAAAGTGGAAGCTCTCATGGAATGGCCCTAATGGGAGTAAATATTCTTGAGGATGGTAGTGTTGATAAGTGGTTATTGGAGAACAGTTGGGGTAAAAAAGGTCACAATGGACACCTAATTATGACCGACGAATGGTTCGATGAGTTTATGTTTAGATTAGTTATTCACAAAAAATATATTGACCCAGAAGTATTGAAAATACTAGATGGTGAAGCTAAACTCCTTCCACCATGGGATCCAATGTTCATGATGGACAAATAGTTAGATGGTAGATATAAATACCAAATCAAGTCTAAAACAAAAATAAAATCAATGAGGTTAAATTTTCATTAACACATTGTTAAAAAAAGTGTTTAAAAGTCGTCGTTAAAATCATTTTTTAACGACGATTTTTTTGTGATTTTAGGCCCAACGGATGAAAATCAATTTTCGTCCTGTAATAATATAATCCAAGTTTTTTAGGCCGTTTTTATCAACATTTTCGTCAACACTTTGTTAACAAAGGATTTTTAGCTTTTAGATCAGATGTTCATACTCTAGAAGCCATACAAACAAAACAGTCCTTTTACCTTATTTCCAACCTATTAAGCTAATATTAACAAAAACAAGCCATCAGGCAACAAAAGCCACAAGCGCATTATTTTAACCAATTTAATTTAGAAAGTCAACAATAAATAAAAATATTTTTCGACTACTTTGAGTGGATATTTGTCTCAGCCAAAAGAAATGAAAAATTGTTGTGTTGGGGGGAAGTAGATTTTGTAAAAATATTCCTTTTTGTTGTGCATACAAAACATTTCTAAAATATTTGAAAAAAACAAAATTAATTACCAGTCTTATTTGTTGTGGAATAAGATAAAATTTACCATTTAATGGAGAGAAATCAAGATACAGTTTGGGATAAATGTTTGGAATTCGTTCGTGATAACGTTAGTATTCAAGCCTATAAAACCTGGTTTGAACCTATCAAACCCATTCAACTCCAAAACGATGTATTGACCATCGAAGTTCCAAGCCAGTTCTTTTATGAGTGGCTTGAGGAGCATTATATCAAACTACTTAAAATGGTAGTTAAAAAGGAACTTGGCCCTAACGGAAGTCT
>JADGDY010000244.1 GCA_016744655.1 Bacteroidales bacterium
TAACAGGCCTAGAAGCAGGAGATTTTGTTCATACCATAGGTGATGCTCATATCTACAATAATCATATGGAACAGGTAAAACTACAGCTTACTCGTGATACTAAAGAACTACCTACTATGAAACTCAATCCTGAAGTCAAAAGTATTTTCGACTTTAAAATTGAAGACTTTGAACTTATTAATTACGAGGCTCATCCTACTATAAAGGGAGATATTGCGGTTTAAACATCCTCAAAAAAAGCATAAAAAAAATCCATCATTTCGCAATGATGGATTTTTTTGTGTTTATCCTCTAATTACTTCACATATTTGAAGTCTTTTCCTGGGAAGTAAGCAGCACTTCCTAGAATCTCTTCAATGCGTAATAATTGGTTATATTTTGCGATTCTATCAGAACGGCTAGCAGAACCAGTCTTAATTTGACCAGTATTTAAAGCCACAGCTAAATCAGCAATAGTTGTATCTTCAGTTTCACCAGAACGGTGGCTCATCACAGCAGTATAGCTATTAGATTGTGCCATTTTAACAGCGTTAATAGTTTCTGTTAATGTACCAATTTGGTTTACTTTAATTAGGATAGAGTTAGCGATATCTTTTTCAATACCCATTGATAATCTGTCAGTATTAGTTACAAATAAATCATCACCTACTAATTGGATTTTGTCTCCTAATCTTTCAGTCATTAATTTCCAACCATCCCAATCATCTTCACTCATACCATCTTCAATAGAAACAATAGGGTATTTTTTAGCCCAATTATCCCAGAAATCAACCATTTGTCCAGGAGTCAATTTATCGCCTGTTGACCACTTAAGGTGATACATATTTTCTTCAGGAAGGAAATACTCAGCAGAAGCTGGATCTAAAGCAATGAAAATATCTTCACCTGGACGGTATCCAGCATTTTCGATAGCTTGAAGAATCAATGTTAAAGCCTCTTCATTAGATTTAAGGTTTGGAGCGAATCCACCCTCATCACCTACGTTTGTAGAATAACCTTGTTTCTTTAAAACAGACTTTAAGTTATGGAAAACTTCAGTTCCCATTCTTAGAGCATCAGAAAAACGCTCAGCACCTGCTGGCATAATCATGAACTCTTGGAAGTCGATGCTGTTATCAGCATGAGAACCACCATTAAGAATATTCATCATTGGAATTGGAAGTGTGTTAGCACTTGTTCCACCAATATATCTATAAAGATATTGTCCTGTTTCTTGAGCAGCAGCATTAGCACAAGCTAAACTTACACCCAACATAGCGTTAGCACCTAATTTTGCTTTATTTGGAGTACCATCAATTTCGATCATTCTTGTATCGATATCAATTTGGTCTGTTACATACATTCCTTTAAGCTCATCATTCAAAATTTTGTTCACGTTCTGAACAGCATTAAGAACACCTTTACCTAGGAATCTATTCTTGTCTTCGTCGCGTAATTCAACAGCTTCGTGAACACCTGTACTAGCTCCAGAAGGAACAGCTGCACGGCCTACGATACCATTACTTGTAAATACGTCTACTTCTACTGTTGGATTCCCTCTTGAATCCAAGATTTCTCTTGCATGAATGTTGGTTATTGCTCCCATTTCACTAATTTTTTATACGGTTTATTAAATTTTTTAATTGAAATATCTTCGTATTTTCAATTGATTCGCGAAGATACGAAATTAAATTTTCAGCAAAAAAAAAGGTCTGAAAAATTCAGACCTTTTAACTTATTTAGATAGAAACTATTCAGCTTTTTTTGCTTCTGTAGCTTCTTCTTTTGCTTCTGTAACTTCTTCTACTTTAGCATCAACAGTTTTCTCTGCTGCAGCTTCTGTAGTTTTTGTTGCACCACCACGACGGCTTCTTCTAGATTTCTTCTTAGTCTCTTTAGTGCTTAGCATGTGTTCGTTATAATCTACTAATTCGATCATACACATTTCAGCGTTATCTCCTAAACGAGTTCCTAATTTGATTATTCTAGTGTAACCACCTGGACGATCAGCAACCTTCATAGAAATGTCTCTGAATAATTCAGTAACAGCGTCTTTACTTCTTAAGTAAGAAAAAACAACTCTTCTTGAATGTGTGCTATCTGTCTTTGATTTAGTAATCAATGGTTCAACATAGATTTTTAGTGCTTTAGCTTTGGCAACTGTAGTTTTGATTCTCTTGTGTATGATAAGAGAGGTTGCCATATTAGAAAGCATCGCTTTTCTATGCGCTGTTCTTCTTCCTAAATGATTAAATTTCTTATTATGTCTCATGTCAATTAATCCTTATCTAATTTGTACTTAGCAGTATTCATTCCAAATTCAAGGCTCTTGTTCTTTACCAATTCTTCTAACTCAGTAAGAGATTTTCTTCCGAAGTTTCTGAATTTTAATAAATCATTCTTATTGAATGCTACAAGTTCACCTAGAGTTTCTACATCTGCAGCTTTCAAACAATTTAGAGCACGAACTGATAAGTCCATATCTACTAATTTAGTCTTTAATAGCTGACGAACATGTAGAGTATTTTCATCGAATTCTTCTGATACAGATTTCTCTTCAGTTTCCAAAGAGATTTTCTCATCAGAGAATAACATGAAATGATGAATTAGAATTTTTGCTGCCTCCTGCAATGCATCTTTTGGGCTGATAGAACCATCAGTGTCGATATCAAAAACTAATTTTTCATAATCAGTTTTTTGTTCAACTCTATAGTTTTCTACATCAAACTTCACATTTTTAATGGGAGTATGAATAGAATCTATAGCTACAGTTCCAATCGGATCATTCACGTTCTTATTTTCTTCAGCAGGTACATACCCTCTTCCTTTTTGAATAGTGATTTCCACATTCAATTTAACGGATGGTTCCATATGACAAATTACCTGCTCAGGATTTAATACTTGAAATACAGAAAGGTACTTGTTGATGTCTCCTGCCTTGAACGTTTCTTGATCGCCAATAACCACATTTACTTTTTCACTAGTTTCAGAGTCGATCTGTTGTTTGAATCTAACCTTCTTTAGGTTTAGGATGATGTCTGTAACATCTTCAATTACCCCTTTGATAGATGAGAATTCATGGTCAACACCTTCGATTCTAATACTTGTAATGGCGAATCCTTCTAGAGAAGACAATAAAATTCTTCTTAGGGCATTGCCAATAGTAATCCCGAATCCTGGTTCTAATGGACGAAATTCAAATAGTCCTTTAGAATCTGTCGATTCAATCATGATTACTTTATCTGGTTTCTGGAAAGCTAAAATAGCCATATAACGTTCCTTTTATCTTGGTTATTAATTTATTTCTTATTTCGAATAGAGTTCAACAATCAACTGTTCGTTGATAGTTTCAGGTATGTCTGCTCTTTCAGGGAAACTTACAAATTTTCCAGCAAACTTATCTTCATCCCACTCTAACCAAGGATAATTAATTCTCGATGCTACTGCATTTGTTACAACTTCCAAGGATTTTGACCTTTCTCTAACTGCTACTACATCACCAGGACGTAGGCTGTAAGAAGGAATATTAACTACTTTGCCATTTACGGTTACATGGCGATGAGATACAAATTGACGAGCAGCTGATCTTGTTGGAGCAATACCTAGTCTGTAAACTGTATTGTCTAAACGAGCTTCGATTAGCTGTAATAATACTTCACCTGTTATACCTTTTTTACTTGAAGCTTTTTTGAATAAGTTTCTGAATTGTCTTTCTAAGACACCGTAAGTGTATTTAGCTTTTTGTTTTTCCTTCAGCTGGATTCCATACTCAGAAACTTTCTTTCTGCGAGCATTTGGGCCGTGTTGTCCTGGAGGATAATTTTTCTTCTCATAGCTTTTATCCGGGCCGAAAATAGGCTCACGGAACTTACGTGCAATTTTAGTCTTTGGACCAATATATCTTGCCATAATCTGTTTTATTTTGTTTCAGCTAAAAAATTATCAGTAAAGCTGAAACTAGTTACATACTTTGTTATTATACTCTTCTTTTCTTTGGAGGTCTACATCCATTATGTGGTAATGGAGTTACATCCTTAATCTCGGTAACTTCGATTCCGTGAGAATGGATTGTACGGATAGCAGAATCACGTCCTGCCCCTGGTCCCTTCACGTAAACTTTTACCTTTCTTAAACCTAAATCGAATGCGACTTTAGCACAATCTCCAGCAGCCATCTGTGCAGCATATGGGGTGTTCTTTTTAGAACCTCTAAATCCCATTTTACCAGCAGAAGACCAAGAAATCACCTGTCCTTGATTATTGGTTAAAGAAATGATAACGTTATTGAAAGAAGCATTTACAAAAGCTTTACCAGCTGCTTCTATCTTAACGACTCTTTTCTTCGTTACCTTTTTTGTCTTTTTTGCCATAATTAAAAACTTCTAATGTTTTAATCTAGATTTTATTTAATTGCTTTCTTCTTACCAGCAACTGTCTTCTTTCTACCTTTTCTGGTACGAGCGTTATTCTTTGTAGATTGACCGCGTAATGGTAAACCAATACGATGACGAATTCCACGATAACATCCAATATCCATTAATCTTTTGATGTTCATTTGAACCTCAGAACGCAATTCACCTTCAATCAAATAGCTTCCACCAATGATATCACGAATTTGCTTTTGTTCTGCATCAGACCAATCTTCAACTTTCTTGCTCAAGTCGATTCCAGCTTCAGTTAAAATGCTTTGAGCACTACTTCTTCCTATACCGAAGATGTAAGTCAAACCAATTTCTCCTCTTTTTTGTTTAGGTAAATCTATACCTGCAATCCTAGCCATACACTTAACTTATTAAAAATAATTTTTATCCCTGACGTTGTTTAAACTTGGGATTTTTTTTGTTGATTACATATAATCTTCCTTTTCTGCGTACAATCTTGCACTCAGCGCTTCTCTTTTTTACAGACGCTCTAATTTTCATTGCTCGTTTATTTGTATCTAAATGTTATTCTTCCTTTTGATAGATCATATGGCGACATTTCTACCTTTACTTTGTCACCAGGTAGAATCTTTATATAGTGCATCCTC
>JADGDY010000066.1 GCA_016744655.1 Bacteroidales bacterium
CCATCTAACTCTGCAATTGGAGTTACTTCCAACTCCTGCTTATGATAATTATATTCATAGAATTTCTCATTACTACTAAAATAAATATTTCCTTTGTCGTTCAATTTAGGTTCTGAATACAGTCTGGAAGGAATTTCCAAATCAATAATTTTTGATAAGCTATTTTGTATGAAATCATACTCAAATATATAACGAGATTTTTCTGATAATTTACCTAATGAGGGTAATATATTAGAAAAACCTATAATCTTCCCGTTACCAATACTAAATCCTTTTGAAGATGGCAGCAATTGCATATTAACATCAGCTAGATCAAGTTTCTTCGTAAATTCATGAGAATTAAGATCTATTTTAAATAATATCCCTTTGTTTTCCTTTCCTCCATAATGAGTTATCCCATAAACATTTCCATCGCCACCTTGACACATCCATTTGGGGTTTTGACCGAGTTCTGGAAATATATTTATTCCAAACATATTTAAAACCTCAATTTCATTAAGGTTTGAATTGTATTTATAAACTCCTCCCCTTTGCTGATTTCTAAAATTACTAAATAATCCTAAAAAATCCTCATCTAGAACATGAATTTTTCCAAAAGGTAGTTTCAATTCCGAATCTTTAAAATCGAAGAGAATTTCAAATTGCTTAGTCAAAATATCAAAACTGAATAGTTTTCCACTACCATAGGAGTAATTACTCTGTAGTACTCCAACCATTTTATTATTTGCCAATTGCGACAGGTAACCAGAAAACCCATGATCCTGAAACTCTGATGAATTTGCATAAACATGATAAACAGCCTGAAGGTTTGAATTAGAAGGGTCGAAGGCATAGATTGTTCCTCCTGAACTATTACCTCCTGCTGATGTTACACCATATAATTTGCCATCATCAGCCTTTAGCATTTCTCCTTTGGGAATACGTCCTGTCGCACTATTAAATGAAGCTTCTATAATATAACTATCTCCTTTAGGGTCTAATTTAAATATTACTCCTTCATCATTCTCACCTCCATTCGTAGTGGCTCCATATATAAATCCATTTTCGTGCAATATCAAACTCCCTATTGGTTTTTTTGCATCTACAAAATCAATTGATTTTCTTGAAGAAGCATTTTCTACATCAATTTCAATTAAGGTCCCCTTACCTTCCGAACCACTATATTTTGATAATGTATAAAATTTACCATTATCCAATTTCAACCATTGTCCTTGATGTTCCCAACCTTGATATTTGGGTATGGCCATCAACCACTCTTCTGTATTATTTTGTATATCAAAGGCAAACACATCTACTATTGTATCTGCTATTTTAGTACCATATAAATAGTTATCATCAATGGCAACTAATTGTCCGAAATCTAAAGAATCTAATAATACAATAATCTCTTGACTAAATGGGTCATAGGAATATATTTGCTCCTCTATTGAACCATATAAAAGCCCATTTCCATTATCAAAGAAAGAAGGATTGGTTGGGAAATCATAATCTAAATAACCATGCCCAAATCTATGAATGGTTTCTACCTCTTTTTCTTCTGGATAAACAGTAAATATCATACCACCTCCTTCGCTACCAGCTAAGGAATGATAGCCCCATATTTCCTCCTGAGTATAAGAATAATTTAAGGTAAATAAGAGTATAAAGAGTAAAAATATTATTTGCTTCATAGAGTAATTTCTAGGGCAATGATAGCTAATACCGAACTTTGTAATAGACGAATAGTTTATAAACAACTATTAATTATTGCTTACTGAAATAGAATGTTACTAATGATATTGATATCATGTACATTACTAATATCATACTGAAAAAGACCATCTTGTCCGACTAAAAACATCCTATCCTCTCTAATAATCACATCATAAGCATCCACTCCATATATACCTGAAACCTTATTTAAACTATAAGGATTTGAGTAGTCATATATCTCTACTCCATCGCCACTATTACAAACAAATACATAGTTTTGATATAATCCCAAGCCTTTAGGACCTGACAAAGTTTTAGAATCTAGCAAGATAGGATTAACCTTGTTTCTGATATCTAAAACATCAAGTCTATTTACTCCATTTTGCCATGAACAAGTGCTGGTACTGTTAAGAGTAACGAAAGCTAGCGTATCATTTGCCACAACAGGATCGCAGCTTGTAATATGCTGATAAAAAGATAAATACTTAATATTAGTTGGGTTACTAATATCGTAGATATACATTCCATTTATACTACCAATGAATAAGTGCTCATTAAGCGTAAATACGGTTTCAATTCCGAAATCTACATTCACTTTGCTAACAAAAGTAGGTTGTGCTTCATCATCAAGATTATAAACCTTTAAGCTGGTTTCATTGATTAGAAATAAATGGTTTCCAGAAATACTAAACTTGGCCATACTACCACCTTGACCTTGAGAATCACCACCTGTGGAAACACCAGAATCATTAGTAGAAGAATCTTTGGTACATGAGGCCATAATCGCGATAGCTAAAACGAATACTATAAATATATTTTTCATGATGCTTTCTTTTAGTTTGTGGTGTAACATTTAGGATCTGAAACTTCTACTTGTTCCCAAGCTGCGACAAAACCCTTAGACTCGTCTACACATTCAAAATAGGTACCGTAAGGCACATTTGGAGGATACTTGTCGTAATTTACCTGATAAACATCCTCTATTCTTTTGGTAAGGATAGGATTAGAAACATTGCTAATATCTACAGTTACTAAGTCCTCCAAATTATCTGCATATAAAGAATTCCCCTTGATCGAAATATCATGATTGCCATAAATCTGCAAGAAACCAACTTTTTGAGGATTTACTGGGTCACTATTGTCAATAACATGAACACCTAAGCCTATATCACCAATAAAAACATATTGATCTTTAATATAGATTTTTCCTTGGTTTTTCATTTCTTGTGCAGGAAGGTAAGAAATAGTTTTGGCTTGAGCATAACTAATATAGATGGGTTTATAAGCCAATTCTAAGCTGGCATTGCTTCCACTAAAAAATAGAAGAAACAAAAAAGAATAAAGAATTAATCGTTTCATAAATCGGAATTTTAAATTTTCTTAGTTTTGTTTTTGATAGTGTAAATCTACAAAATATAGACAAAAAAAAATCGACAAAGTTGTTTGCCGATTTTTTTTGATATATGTGTTACCGATTATTTTCTTCCAGGGTATACCTTTAAAGCTTCTTCTAAAACAATCATACTTTGTTTTAAATCTTCGGTATTTAATACATAAGAAATTCTAATTTCATCTTTCCCTAAACCTTCTGTACTATAAAAACCACTAGCTGGTGCAAACATTACGGTTTGGTTTTCGAAATTGAAATCTTCTAAAATCCATTGACAGAATCTATCAGAATCATCTATAGGAAGTTTAGCAACAACATAGAATGCACCTTTTGGATTTGGACAATAGGCGCCATCCATTTTATTGATTGATTCTACGACAACATCGCGACGCTGAAGATACTCTTCAATAACCTCCTCAAAATAAGACATTGGTGTCTCTAAAGCAGCTTCACTAGCTACTTGACCAAAACTTGGAGGACTCAAACGAGCTTGAGCAAATTTCATTGCCGTATTCATTAAATCTTTGTTTTTACTGATCATACAACCAATACGGAAACCACATGCTGAATACCTTTTTGATACAGAATCTATTAGGATGCAGTGTTGATCTAATCCTTCTAGGTTCATTACAGAAAAATGCTCTTCACCGTCGTATACAAACTCACGATATACTTCATCTGCAATTAAATAAAGGTCATATTTCAAAGCAATTTCCTTTAATACTTCTAGCTCATCTTTGCTGTATAAATAACCTGTTGGGTTATTAGGATTACACACCATAATGGCTTTAGTTTTATCAGTTATGGCTTTTTCAAACTCACTAATTGGAGGAAGAGAAAAACCATCTCTTATATCACTAAAAATAGGTTTTACATTTACACCTGCATTAGTAGCAAAACCATTATAGTTGGCATAGAAAGGTTCTGGAATAATAATCTCATCACCTTCGTCCATAATACTTTGAATGGCAAATAAAATAGCTTCGGAGGCTCCTGCAGTTACAATAATATCATCCGCTTCTACGTCAATATTATTCTTTTTATAATAAGCCGCCAATTTATCACGATATTGCTGATGACCAGCAGAATGACTATATGCTACTACTTTTTCATCATAATTTCTTATGGCGTCCATAGCCACTTCTGGTGTTTTAATATCAGGTTGTCCTATATTTAAATGATAAACCTTTACACCTCTTTTCTTTGCTGCTTCAGCATAAGGTACTAATTTACGGATTGGAGATTCCGGCATCAACTTTCCTTTGTTTGATATTCCTGGCATTTTCAAAGTATTAATTAATTATTATCAAAAAAAAATCCTGACTTAAAAAGTCAGGACAAAGGTCTTATATTTTTTTGGTTTTCAAGTAAGTAAAAAACCTATTATTTATTTACAGGAGACATATCCTTGTCAACATTTTTTGTTGGCATAGCTGTATCTGGCTGTGCTAATACTTTACCTTTAATTTTTAAAACTACAGTAGAAGTTTTTGCATTAGAAGTAATAGTAATTGATTTGTGGAAAGATCCTAATCGCTTAGTATCATATTTTACCTTAATAGTATCCGACTGACCTGGCATTAAAGGCTGACGAGACCACTTAGGAATGGTACATCCACATGATGATTTTACACGAGATAAAATCAATGGTTCTTTTCCATCGTTAGTGTATACAAATACACAATTTCCATCCGCTTTTTGGTAGATCGTACCATAATCATGTGCCGTTTTATCAAAAGTGATAACAGGGGCATTTGGATTTTCAGTTGCTTCAGCAGCAGTTTGTGCCATAGCTCCTAACCCAAAAGTCATGATGAGCGCGAAGGATAATAGAAACTTTTTCATTTTTAAAAGTTTTAAGGGTTAAAATAATAGTTAAAAGGCAAAGTTATAAAATTACAAATACAACAAAGCACATGCCATTCTTTTTTTAACATTAATTAGATGCAATAAGCATCTTCGGTTTTTTTGTATTTTTATGCCGAATAATCAAACACACATTATGAAAAAAATCTACATTTTATTATATAGTTTACTCCCACTCATTACTTTAGCACAAATCGAAACTAACGAATGGACAGTAGTTGCAACTTATGAAATTCCAGGAAAAGCAGGAGGAATCACCTATGATGGTGAATTTTTATACAGTAGACTATATAGTTCTGATGGCGATGACAGTAGAATTTTCAAAATTGATCCTTCAGATGGGAGTTACGAATTTCAGTGTATTGCTCCAATTGAAGAAGCTTTAGGTTTAAGTTTTGATGGCACCCATTTTTGGTCTACAGATCGACAAGGTAGTTATGATCCTGCTCTTGCTGTAGAATTTGATACTGATGGAAACTTCATCAGTAATTTTGAATTGCCTGCAACCTATATATCAGGTATTGAAAGCATGGCGGACGGTAGTTTTTGGGTAAACGCCTATTACGATCCTGATGGCACAGCTTTTCATGTGGATGGTGAGGGTAATGTTTTAAGTCAATTTGTAACTCCTGGTGTTCAACCTTGGGCTATTTGTCAGATGAATGAGAACTTCTGGATTGCAGATTACGATGCCGATATGTTCTATTTGGTAGATGATACAGGACAAGTACTAGAAAGTCATGAAAGCGTTGGGATAAAACCTACTGGAGTTGTTTTTGATGGAACTTATCTTTGGTATGTTACTGGAGCTTCTCAAGCTAACTCTACTCTTTATAAAGTTAACCTAAGTGGTGGCGGAAACCCTGTCCTCGATATTCAAGCTCAAAACATCAATTTGGGAGACCAACTCGTTGACTCTAACACAACATTCGACCTCGAATTTACCAATACCGGCGGAAGTGAAGGTGTTTTTACTTTAGGCGATTTAACTGGGATTGGAACTGATATTATAGACATATCTGGTTTACCAGAAACATTAAATTTAGCACCCTCCTCTAGCGAAACCATTACAATAACTGTAGATTATTCTGAGGCTGGAATTATAGATCTAATTCAAGAATTCTCCACAAATGATCCTGTAAACCAAGAGATTGAAATCCATATTTTTGGTCAATCCACATATGATGGTCCTAAAATTACTACCCAAACTGAAGAATTATCATTTAGCGATATTAGAAAATTCGCAAGTACCAGAAGGTATATCAGTATTATAAACTCTGGAAACGAGGATTTAGACATTACTGACATCAATTTCAATCATTCTGCCTTTCATGTGGATGAAGCCACTGAAATTCCCAATAGTATAAATTCATTGGATACACTTGTTGTTGGAATTTGGTTTTTCCCACAAAGCGATGGTGATTATAATGGTGAATTGACCATTGCTAATAACAGTCCAGTTTCTGAGTTGACTATTGAATTTGATGCAAATGCCCTCACCATAGAAAGTGGGATTGGAAGCCTTTTATGGAATTATCAGATTAGCGATGGTTCAGATCAAAGTCCTAAAGCCATGCTGGGCATAGAAGATGTTTCAGGTGATGATGTGGGCGATGTGATTGTCTGCGCTGAAAACAATCAGGTGATTTGTTTTAATGGAAACAGCTCAGGTACAGCAGATGTTTTGTGGACAACAGAAGTCTATTCGGGAAATGTATATCAACAAAATGGAATAGACTATTTAGATGATGTGGACGAAGATGGTTATGATGATTTCATTATCGGCACAGCAGGTGGCGATAGGTCTATCAATTGTATTTCAGCAAAAACTGGAGAACTTTTATGGAAATTCCAAACCAATGTAATTGGTGATGGTGGATGGGTTTATCAGGTTTACGGGCAAAAAGACGTAAATGGAGATGGTATAAACGATGCTTTGGCTGCTGTTGGCGATGATGCCGATGATGTGGGTCCTAAATGTGTTTTCTTAATCGATGGCAGTACAGGAGAGCAAATTTGGCGATGTGCTTTAAATGGTCCAGGATTTAGTGTTCTTGCAGTGGAAGACTTCACTGGAGATGGCGAAATTGATGTGATTGGCGGCGGAAGTAATAATAGTGAATCTCAAGGAAAAGTATTTGGTATTGATGGAAGCAATGGACAAATTGAATGGACATATAGCGTTAGTGGTACTAGTGTTTGGGCTTTAGGCGAATTGGGAGATTTAAATAATGACAATATTCCAGATATTATAGCTGGTGATTTTAGCGGTCAATATTATTTTCTAGATGCTACTAATGGTGCGGTATTGGAAAGTGGCGGAATAGGAAACAACTTGATCCTACGATTCTTAAACCTAGGCGATATTTCTGAGGATGGTTTTGATGATATGCTCATTGCTAGCTCATCTACAAATACTTATCTTATTGATGGATTCACTGCTGATGCGGTTTGGTCAGCAAATTTAGATGATAAATCGTGGAGTGTAGCTGTTGCCAATGATTTAAATACTGATGGCTTTAAAGATGTGATGGTGGGTTCTTTATTTAGCAATAATTACTCTTATTTCTTAGATGGAGCAACAGGTGATGAGCTAAGTAAAAAAGCCTCTAATTCAGCTATTGACGCCATTTGCAGTACCGATGATGCATGTAGAGATTATACCATGGAAATGGTGGTTGGAGATAGAAATGGTTTGGTTAGCTGCTATAGTGGTGGTTTAGATGGAACTGTATCTATTCCTGAAAATGAGAATTTAATTTCAGAGGAGTCTCATTCATTTAGCATACATCCCAATCCTATTATTGATGACATCCATATAAAAACATCATGGGCAACAGAAGAACGAGTAAAATTAGTTTTAGTGGAAAGTGCTTCAGGAAAATCATGGAGTCTTGGTAAACAAGAAATTTCTTCAAGAAATAATGAATTTAACATTTCCATCCCCAGCCATCTTAAGTCACAATTATCCAGCGGTTTATATTTTTTAAAAATGGAAGGAAAAGAGATTCAGAAAGCAGAAAAGCTGATTTACTTAAAAAAATAGCCAGAAATAGTTTTGTTTACAGAAAAAATAATATCTTTGCACCCGCAAAAAGATGGTCCAGTAGCTCAGCTGGATAGAGCAGCAGCCTTCTAAGCTGCGGGTCCCAGGTTCGAGTCCTGGCTGGATCACAATTGTAATAAAAAACCTTATAAATCTTTGATTTATAAGGTTTTTTTTATTTTCAATAAGTTAACAATTTACAAATAGAACCTCGAAACTCCGTTTTTGGTGATTATACCTATTAAATACCCGTATGAGAGATAAATAAATTGAGTTACATTTTTCTTAATTGAGATATAAAATCTTTTCATTACCACTGCTTTGAGATTTTATTCATTAGAAAAGTAAGGAAAATAGAAACGATTTATATCACTCAATATGGTTTTTAGTTGGTATTATAAGCTAAATGACATTTGAAAACATAGGCTATATTATATTCTCATCAAGTTTTGAAAAAATATTTAGCCTATTATGGACAATATCTAATTTCAACTTTTCTATTTCTTAGTAGCAACCCAAACACCATCAGATTTCATTTCAACATTTAAATCTTTCTTTTTCTTACACTTATGAAGATCCGACACAAGAAAATACATTCTTTCGATTCTCATTTCTCGTTTCAAGATAGTATTTGTAAAAGTATGGACGGCTTTATAAGTTGAATCATCAACTAATGAAACAGACAATACCTCTATATCCGTTTTAGGTATAGCTTTGTCAGCATTAATAAATGCTGTTATCGTTTCTTTAGCTAAACTTAGTTTCTTGGAATTAGAATCTCCGAATCCACAACTTGAAATTGAGATCACTAAAGCTATAATTGTAATGGGTAACAATAATTTAATTCTTTTCATTTTAATTGTATTTTTTGTTTGGAAGCAGCAAATATAGAAATAATCCAAAATAAAAACTGTAGGTCTATATGCTCTAACAGAGCAAACGCATTTTATTTCTTTGCAGGCCTTAGCGAAACCCTCTGTATTACAAAATGGTACAGCCATTAAACTGCTTATTTCGCAAAATGGGAAAGTTTCACATAGGAGACTCAAAACTTGCTTGACCGTAGGCAGGGTTCTCAAAGAAGAAAATTTCTATTTTATTGAAATTCAAACTGGTTGTAGGATTTGCATATTTAGATGCACTTGTCCTGAGTTTCTATGTTAATGAAATTCACGCTGATTGGAAAATTTGTTTATCCAGATGCATCTGTCCTGTCCTCTTTATTTCATATCCATTAAAAACCCTCTATTTTCCCTACTTTTGCAAAAACGAAACCCATGCATCACTACAATTACATCCCTTTCGGACAATTAGATTCAGAAATTAAGTTTTCCTTTAGCCGAAGTAGTGGGCCTGGTGGTCAGAGTGTGAATAAGCTGAATACTAAAGCTGAGCTTAGATTTTCCGTATCTGAATCTGCATTAATTTCTGAGGAGCGTAAACAGATCATTCTGGAGAAACTTAAAGGATATATCAACCAAGAAGGGGAGTTATTAATCGTTTCACAAGCCAGTAGGAGTCAATTGCAAAACAAAGAAAATGCAATAGAGAAGTTTTACGAGTTGTTAAACAAAATACTTACTCCTAAGAAAAGGCGAATAAAAACTAAAGCTTCGAGAGCGAGTAAAGAAAAAAGGCTTCAGGCTAAAAAACAGCAGGGAGAAAAGAAATCTAGGCGAAAATGGAATATATAATTCTAATATACCGGAATAGTTAAGGAGAATGTACTGCCTTCACCTTCTTTGGATTCTAATCTTATTTCGCCTCCTAAAACTTCCATATAAGCCTTTACTATTGACAAGCCTAAACCAGCACCTTCGTATTTACTTGAGAGGCTTAAATCGGCTTGAACAAAGCGATGAAAAATTCTTTCTTGTTTTTCTTCAGGTATGCCTATCCCGGTATCTTTTATAAAGAAATGATAACTATTCCCTTGTTTTTCAGCTCCAAACTCAATCTGTCCTTGTTCAGTGAATTTTATGGCATTTTTTATCAAATTAGTGATCACTGAATATAACTTATCTTCATCAACTTTTACATTAGATTCTTGGTTACTAAAGTTCTTATGAGTAAAAAATTTCAAGCCTTTATTCTCCGCCTCGAGTCCAAATAATCGATGAATATCATCCATTTGCTCACCAATATTCACAGCTATCTGTTGATTATCAACTTGTCCGGCTTCTATTCTAGAAATATCCATAATATCGTTAATGGTATTTAACAGCCTCTGGCTGGAACGCTCAATTATTGTAGAATAATCTTTCACCTCATCTAGACTAATATCCTCATCCATTAGCAAACTCGTGAAACCCATAATACCATTCATTGGAGTTCTTATCTCGTGACTCATATTTGCTAAAAAGGATGATTTAAGTCGATCGGACTCCTCCGCTTTTACCAAGGCTTCTTTTAATTGTTCTTCAGATTTTATTCTCTCTGTAATATCTCTATTTACAGAAATACAAGCTGAAACATCTTTATATTCAATAGGAGTTACAATTAATTCTGCCCAATATTCACTACCATCTTTTCTTCTTTTTTTCTCAGTTGTCTTTACAGTATTGCCCAAACGTAGTTGATGATCGAATTCCCTTGCATCTAGTTTACAAGATCCAAAAACATAAAGATCTTTTGAGATATTCATTTCTAATAATTCACCTCTACTATATCCGGTTTGCGTACAGGCCTCGGAGTTTACTTCTAAAATATGTCCATTGTCTCTACCTCCAACCTTGGTAACAAAAACAGCATCTCCTAAATCTTCAAATAGACGTTTAAATCTAATTTCACTATTCAAGTGTTTTTCTTGAATATTCTTTCGATTGATGGAAATACTAATTTGATCAGCAATAAAAGCAAACATTTCCTTATCAGATTCATTAAAAGCAATCTCATCGGTATAACTTTGCACAGCAATGGCTCCAATAGATTTACCTTCAACAACCAATGGTGATCCTAACCATATTTTTGATAAGGACCCCACATTTTTTATTAAGCCTTTTCTCTCTAGTTCTTCATTCAATGCTATATCAACTAACAAAGATTGATTAGATTTTATGACATATTTTGTCAATGTATTTTGAGCAGGTGCTGAATAATATTTATCCTGTTCATCAGAATAGAATGGAAATGAGAAGCTATCTTTTTCTTCATTATATAATGCCACGTAAAAGTTAGTTGTATCAATTACTTTTTCTAATTCACTATGAATAAATTGAATAAATTGTGATAAACTATTGTTTAAATTGGCTGCATTGGAGATATTATACAATATCTGTTGGATTTTTTCAACTCTCTTTTTCTCTGTAATATCTTCAGCAACTTTTAAGTAGTTGATGATATTACCATGATCATCAAAAATTGGAGATATGGTAGCACTTTCCCAGAACAAATCGCCATTTTTCTTTTTATTGTGGAAATCGCCACTCCACTCTTGACCTAATTTCACTTTCTCCCATAAATCTTGATAAACAAAGCTATTCATCTCTCCCGATTTCAATAGTGATGTTTTCTTTCCAAGAATATCTGTTAAGGAGTAACCTGTTAATTGAGTGAATTTAGGATTCACATATTCAATATTCCCTTCAATATCGGTAATTATGATAATAGAAGGGCTTTGTCTAATAGCAGTGGTTAGTTTTGCATTCTCTGTTTCTGCCTTTTTACGTTGAGTAATATCTTGAAACACACAATAGGTTTGTTTAAAACTCCCATCAGTATGATAACCAATAGCTCCTTCCAATGAAATATCGACTATAGAATTATCTTTGTGAATAAGCTGAAAATGCACATTACTTACCCATCCTCTGGATTTTAATACAGGAAAACTATTTTTGAATTGTTCTTTATTTGCAGGAAAAATAAAATCTTCATATTTCTTACCAATAACTTCAGATCTTTCATAACCCAAAATGGAAAGCCAAGCCGGATTTACATCTTTTATAACCCCATTCTCATCTAAAGACTGATAAGGTAAAGGCGCATTATCATAAAGGGATTTGTATCTTCTTTCACTTTCAACCAATTCGAAAGTACGCTCTTTGATAACTTGTTCTAAACCTCTATTTTTATTTCTTAAACCATCTTCTGCGGCTTTTATTCTTAACATTACTCCCACCTGAGCTGTGAATTCAACTGAGTCGATAGGTTTTGACAAGAATGCATCTGCACCCAAATTCAACCCTTTAATTCTACTTTTTGAATCAGTTCGGATGGCAGTAATCATAATTACTGGTATATGTTTGGTAGCTTCGTTATTTTTGAGAATTTCGCAGGTGGCATAACCATCCATTACAGGCATAATGATGTCTAACAATATAACGTCGGGTTGAATATCTTTGGCCAATTCAATTCCTTCGTTTCCTGAGGAAGCCAAATACACTTCACAATCCGGTATATTATTCACAACTACAGCTTTAATAATCACTAGATTATCATGCTGATCATCTATTGCAAGGATTTTTTTCATTTTGCCATCAGTTTTGGAGAACTCTAATAACTCTCTCTTAAATACTTTACAAAATTGTTCAATATATAAATATACAATTTTTTAAATGAATAATAAAATATAATTGATGTCTTGTCAATTTATAAACACTTTTTTATTTCTGACAATAATAAGTCACCATCAATTGGTTTAGACACATAGCCATTACATCCTAAATTTTTAAGTTTCTGTTCATCACCCTTCATAGCCATAGCAGTAACAGCAATAATAGGAAGGTTTGCCAAATCATTATGGGCTCTTATCTCTACCAAAACCTCTTCTCCACTTTTCTTTGGAAGAAACATATCTAGTAATACTAAATCGGGTTTTAATGCTTTTATTTTATCAATTCCTTGCTCACCATCAATTGCTTCAGATATTTGATACTTAGTTCCTAAAATAGCCTTTATCGTTATCATATTATCAATATGATCTTCCACAACTAAAATATGAGGTTTACCATTTGGATTTGTATTTTGGAATACCTGAGCTTTTTTCACATTATTATCACTCATGTAAACCATCTTTTTAACTGTTGATAAAAGTCCTTCAATATTAATATCCCCTTTTTGAATAACTTGTAATATTTGATGCTTGTCTAATAAGCTATGATCTTCTTTTTTGAGGTCTTTTGCTGTTAACACAATAATCGGGACACTCTTTGACTGGAGCGAATTCCTAATGGATTTCATCACTGCAAAACCATCAATATTTGGCATCATTAGGTCTAAAATAATACCATCAGGAGTGGTTTTCTCTAAAAATGCTAAAGCTTCTTGTCCTCCTTCAGCTACCTCAACCAAATATCCTTGGGACTCCAATACTGCTTTTACTTGGACAATAGCTTCAACATGATCCTCCACAATGAGAATGGTCTTTTGCAAATTATCAGCTATAGGTTTATCCCTTGACTCTAATTGTTGAATGATACGCTTTATTTCTAATAGCAATTCAGAAGAGGAGGCTTCAGTTTTAGTAATTATTCTTTCAATATTACCGCTAAGTGCTTTTCTCTCTTGTGGAGTCAGATCCTTAGCCGATACAATGATAACCGGAATATGTGTTGTTTTTGGGTTAGTTCTTATTCTATTAAAAACTTCAAAGCCATCCATTTCTGGCATCATCAGATCTAAAACTATCACATCCGGCGATTTAATCTCCATATTTCTGAGGGCTTCTTTACCTCCAGACATGGTAATGGCTTCCAAGCCTTCAGACTGAATTGTTTTAGTCATTTGACTCAATTCTATATCGTTATCATCTACCAACATAATAGTTTTTGGATGATGATGAGCTTTATATATTTCTGATATTAATGCTGTTTTATTTACAGGTTTATTTAAGTATCCAATAGCTCCCAAGGCAAATCCTGTTTCTTGATCGTTTGAAACAGAAACAATAATCACTGGAATATCCTTAGTGGAAAAATCATTTTTTAACTCCTGTAACACTTCCCAGCCGTCCATTTCTGGCATTACTACATCGAGTGTGATGGCATAAGGCTGGTGTTTTTTGGCAAGCCTTAAGGCTTCTATACCTGAAGAAGCTGTAATTATTTTATATCCACTATTCTTTAATGATTCTGATATTTCATTGATGATCTCTATTTCATCGTCGACAACTAAAATTGTTTTCTTCTCCCCTTCTATACTACTTGATATTGGTTTTGCTATTTCTTGAATGGAAACCGAATTGTCCCAATTAAATGGGATATAAACCTTAAATACCGATCCTTGTCCCAGAACACTATCAACCTTAATTTCTCCACCCAAAATACTCGTTATTCGCTGGGCAATAGCTAAACCTAAGCCTGTTCCTTGATATTGTCGCGAACTTGTTCCATCAACTTGTCTGAACTCATCAAAAATACGTGGTAACATTTCTTTAGATATACCAACACCAGTATCTTTTACTGCAATACAAGCATTACCATCCTCCTCGGTAACAATGATATCCACCCCTCCTTTGTTAGTAAACTTCACAGCATTCCCTACAATATTTAATAATACTTGGTGCAATCTAGCTTCATCAGTTTCTAGCATTGGAAAATGATCTGGAATACTTAAACTCACTGATAAAGATTTTTCTTCTGTTAAGCCCTGAATATTCTCCACTATCATATTCAATAAGGTTTTTAAAGAGAAGGAGGATACTGCAATATCCATTTTTCCGGATTCTATTTTAGATAAATCGAGTATGTTATTAATGAGTGACAATAATCGCTTCCCATTTCTCTCCACAATCTCTAAGTAACTATTTTCCTCTTCATCGAGCTTATCTTTAGCTTGCATAATGAGTACACGAGAAAGTGCCATGATAGAATTGAGTGGAGTTCTTAATTCATGACTCATATTCGATAAAAACTCACTTTTCAACTGGTTTGCTGATTCAACTTGTTTTCTCTGAACTTCTAATTCTAAATTCTGTTCATGTAGCTCCTGTGCTGTTCTTTGCAACTCCGATGCTTGATCGTGAAGCTCCTCTGTTTGATCTTGCAGTTCTTCGGTTTGAGCCTCCAATTGCTGATTAGTTTTAGATAAATCTTGAGCCAGATATCGAGTTTTTTGATTGGCTAATAAATTAGAATAGGCAATATTGATACTTTGCCAAGAAGTCTCAAGAATTTCATTTATTTCTAATGAATAATCATATAAACTAGCCAAAGATATAATACCAGTAACTTCATTCTCAATAATAATAGGGATAGTTATCATTCCTCTCACCTGAACTTCTCCAAAACTTGTCACATAATTATACTTGGTATCATTAGAGATTCTATTTAAAAAAACCAAACTCTTCTTTGTGATGGCAGTTTGGTATTCCCCTTCAGCATTATCACGAGTAAATGGCTTAAACATTTCTACCTTCGTTCCAACCGATGAAAAATATACAAACTCTTCACTATCTCTATCATAGGAATACACTACGCTCATTTGTGAATTAGTAACATCCATTAATTGTTCTATCAATCGTTCGGTAAAATCTTCAAATGAATTATTTCCGATCATGACACGAGTTATGTTTGAAATAGCAATTTGAATCTTGCTTTTAGATTCTATGGCATCAGACATATCATTAATTGCTGTCCCTAGAGCTCCTATTTCATCTACAGAATTAACTTTATTTCGACTTGAATAATCACCATCTTTAATTTTCCTTGAAACTTTATACATTCTAGAAATAGGCCTTGAAATTCTTTTACTCAACCAGAAAACGATCAAAATAATAGCTAATGCAGACACAATAAAAAGAAGTATATAGTTTTGCCCAAGTGCATTAATTGGTTTATTCACCTCAACCATATCCTGTTTAGATATGAATCCCCATTTTGTTCTTGGAATATTAGTGTATGCCGCTAAAACCTCAACTCCTCTATAATCTAGAGTTTTAGTGATACCAGTATGCCCAGCTGCTGCATTCACTGCTGGTTCAGCTTCAATTTCTATTTTTAATATCGCATCTGAAACATATTTTAAATCGTTTAATGCAATTACATCCTTATTTACGATGAGTGTTTCTCCTGTTTCTCCCATACCTGTGGTATTTTCAAGCAGGTGGAATAATGAGTTTTTGAGGTCGATACGTGCCACTAGAACATGAGAAACATGTGTATTATGTGCCTCACAATAAACAGGAACCGAAATACACATTTGAGGTTTATGCAAGTAATCGGAATAATAAATATCTTTTATATAAATCTGTCCATTCTCAAGGGGCTTTATAAAATATTCATTACTGCTTTTATTCAAACCAATAAACAATTCATTTGATGAAACGTCAATAATTCCGGTTTTTGCATTGATTAAAAAGATTTCTTCATAATCGTGATAGGCAGTAATATATCGATTAAAAAGATCTTTGGCGATGTTCATTTTGTAAATATCATTTGGACTCTTTTCTTTATTTTCAAATACATTTTCTAAGCTCCTAATTTCTAAATCTTCTGAAATAATACTGATATCACCAATTCTTTCATCTATCCATGCATTGAGTTCGCGAACTTTTAAATCACGCACAGCAGTAAGTTTATTAAAAGTCTCACTTTCTATCGTATTCTTTTGCATATTGTAGGCAATAACAATTCCTACTAACAAAGGAATTAAGGCTAAAAATAAAAACCAAAATGTTAATCTGCCACGAATAGTATGAAATACAATTTTTATCATAGTGTGTATATATTACTTATAAAAAAGTGACTTTTCTATATATTTTACAATGTCTACCCAATCTTCTAAACTTATGCTTAAACTCTACAATAGGAACTTCTGCTTCACCCAAAACAAGATATCCATTTGGTTTTAAGGAGTGATAAAGTTTATCGAAAACAATTTTCTGCTGTTGCTCATCCAAATAAATCAATACATTTCTACAGAATACAATATCAAAATCACCATAAATGCTTTCAGGCGGAACTTTTTGCTTTTCATTTAATAAATTATAGTAAGAAAACTGTACCATTTCTTTGATATTCGTGTTTAATCGAAATTGCCTATTGCTTTCTGTAAAATACCTCTTCACCATACCATGCTTAACATTTTCTATACTTTCTGCAGAATAGATTGCATTTTCGGCATTATCCAAAGCCAACTTATCAATATCTGTTCCTATGATATAAAATGGATAGTCTACTTTGGTCCTCTCAAATATTTCATTTAGAATAATAGCAATGGAATAGGGTTCTTCTCCTCTAGCACAAGCAGATGACCAAATTCTAATATTCTTATTTTTTTCTTCTTTTTTTTGTTCAAGAATGGAAGGAAAGACCTCATTTCTTAAAATTCCAAAGCTTAATGAATTCCTACAAAAGCTACTTACATTGATAGTATAAACATGTAAAAGCTGATCTAATTCAGATACATGCTGCTTTAGATATTCAAGGTATTCACTATAATTACTACATTTTGTTTTGAAGAGGCGCTTCTGTGTTCGTCTTTCAAGCATTGCCAATCGATATCCAGAAAAATCGATTCCTTTATGAAGGAAAAGGAAATCTATTATTTTTTTTAACTCTGGATTGATCATTTAGTTATTCTTGGTTGTTTTAAAGATACAAAAAATTACGATTCTTCGAATTCTTTAACCAAAAAGAAGTATATGATTAATACAATCATATACTTCTTTATAATATTTAATAACCTATTCATTTCTGTATCACGAATTTAGCAACCCCAATCTCCCCTTGGTTTTTCACTTTAATAAAATACATTCCAGGATCAACATCTGAAAGATTAAGATGAGAAAGATAATGGTCTCCTTTAAATACAATAGCGAGATCTTTAATCATCCTACCTTCCATATCCCATAATTGAACAGCATTAATATTTAATCTTGAAATATGTTCTGCCTTTAGAATTTCTAGATAAAACTGACCTGTATTGGGATTAGGATACACTCCGATGCTACCAAATCCTATTTCATCTAACTCATCTATTCCCGTTGGAGCCATATAAATTCCATGATCCGGATCTATATAGTAATCCAAACTTCCGATATAAGTGTTTGGAGCGGATATGGTAACCGAATATACCGAATCAATATTTAATCCTGGAATATCGACACTTATTTTAAACGTCCCCTCTCCCAACTTGTCAAACTCCCAATGGCCCAATTCATCAGTTGGCTCATAACCAACCACCTCATCGCCTTTATCTTCAGGAGATTCAAACTCGAGAACCACATCAACATTTTTAACAGGCTCTCCTTTTCCTCCTGTATAATAGACTCCTCCTCCTAATCCTGAAGTCCCTTCTGGAGGAACTGGTACCTTATACACATTGATATCAATATTATCGACTATTTCATCGTCCCAATTAATAGAAACATGAGTTGCATCCAACCAAAAATAGGCATCAATATGCCAACGAGGCATTAACCCGGGATATTCTATTTCATTGGCATAAGCACGGAAAATATAATCTACACAAGTGGCCATTTCAAAACAAGTAAAACTACCATCTTCGGCAATTTGAACAGAATCTACCTGAGTAGAAATGACTCCTTCAGAAAGAAGGTAAGCCAAAACATATCCACTTGTTACATCTGTTCCATCGCTTGAGTAGACATGTCCAGTTATAGTTGAAGTGGAAAAAGGCGCTATGACTTGTTCTATAGAATCAACACATCCTATTTCATCACCAACAACCAATTTAATGTTAAATTCAGATTGGTTACTGACAAATTGGTGTAGCGGATTTTGAACATCCGAATTATTAGAACCCTCACTCTCCGGGTCATCAAAACCCCAGTTCCACTCTATAATATCACCATTAGGAGAAGTGGATTGATCAACAAATAAAGCATCCTCCACACATCCTCCCAATGAATAATCGAAATAAGCCGTTGGACCATCAACAATATTTACAGAAGCTTCAAAATAACTGATACATCCATTTTCATTTCCAAAATGATAGGTAATAATAAATGGCCCACCAAGACCCAATATTGAAGGATTAAAAGAAGCGGTTCCATCATTATTATCTAAAATCCCTTCTCCAGTAAAATATCCTAATGGAGCTTCACTCCCTGCTAAAACAAATTCAGTATTGACATTACAATAAACTTCATTTAGTCCAGTAAAACTAACCACTGTTGAATTATGAACAATCACCTCTTGTTCAATGGTATTCATACAAACTCCTGTTTGATATTTATAGATAATAATATATGGACCACCGATTCCTGCGATTTGAGGATCGAATGTAGCCGTTCCATCTCCATTATCCGTTATTCCTTGGCCTTCAAATATTCCTAAAGGAGCCATGTTACCTGTAAGAATAGATTCAGGATTACTAAAACAATAATCAGATTCTAGGCCATCGAAACTCAAATTCTGAAGCGCTTCAACATTCACTTGTTGAACACTCTCAGCATAACATCCTTCAACAGAAGTCATACTATATAATATTTCGTGATTTGTTCCAGCTCCAGCAACAGCAGGAGTAAAAATAGCCGTTCCATCTCCATTATCTACTATCCCAGGTCCAGCATAAATACCTGTCTCCTGATCTCCTAATAGAACAATAGGTTCTGAATCGATACAGTAAGAGCTTCCCAAACCACTAAAACTAATTTCAGGGGTTAGGTGAACATTAGTTGATTCTGCAGTTTCGGAATAGCAGCCATTGCTATTTGTATTGAAATACAAAATAATATAGGGGCCTCCAGGACCTGCATCTTGAGGAGAAAAGTTTGCTGTTCCATCTCCGTTATCAGTAATCCCTATACCTGCAAACGAACCTTCTGGAGCCATATCCCCTATGATTAGGATGTTAGCATCGTTTGAACAATAAGATTCTGCTAATCCTTCAAAACTTAATTCATCAACTTGATAAATTTCAACTTCTTGAAGTTCTTCATCTAGACATCCTTCAGGAGTTTCATATTCATATTTTATTTCGTATGGGCCACCAACAGCAATTGTTGCAGGCTCAAATAATGCCGTTCCATCACCATTATCGGTCACTCCTTCACCCGTAAACAAACCTTCTGGAGCGTAATTTCCGGTTAAAACAATTTCAGAATTTGTCTGGCAATACCCATCCTCCAAATCGGTAAAACTCACAATAGGCATCTCAATAACTATGGTTTCTTGAGGTTCCGATCCAACACATCCGTTTGTATTTTCAAAAGTATATACAATTGAATATGGTCCTCCAACACCTGCGATAACAGGATAGAAATACGCTGTACCATCACCTTGGTCAAAAACAGCAGGACCAGAGAAACTTCCATTTGGAGCTTCGCTTCCTGTGATTACAATTTCTGAAGCTCCTTCACAATAATTTGGATCAAGACCATCAAATGTTACTGTAGGCACATCATATACAGAAGTTTGCTGACTGATTGAATTTGAACACCCTTCAGCACTGGTATAGCTATATACTATATCATAAGGTCCGCCAATCCCTACAATCGAAGGACTAAACACAGCTGTTCCATCATTATTATCAATCACTCCTGGCCCTTCAAAACTCCCTTCTGGAGCATGACTTCCTACTAATAACTGTGCCGTAGCATCAACACAGCTCACTGATTCTAACCCGGTAAAAGAAACATTTGGTGAATTAATTATTACAGTTTGATGCATCACCTGAGAAACGCAAGAGTTTTCGCTTTCATACTGGTATATGATATCATAAGGACCTCCTGCTCCCACTCCAGTTGGATTAAAGCTAGCGGTTCCATCTCCATTGTCAATAATTCCTGGACCTATAAACATACCAGACGGAGCTTCACTACCTACTAAAACAACAGCATCGGCGTCAACACAATAAGAATCAGATAAACCAGAAAAATTTACTTCAATTACCTCAATTATACTTGTAGTCTGGATATCGTTATTATAACATCCAATTTCATCGGAGAAGCTATAGGTAATTTCATAAGGACCTCCTATTCCTGCTTCTAAGGGATTAAAGTTTGCAGTTCCATCTGCATTATCAACAATACCAACTCCTGTAAACTCACCATTCGGAGCTTGATTTCCGATAAGAACTACTTCCATATCGTTTTCACAATAACTAAATTCCAAACCTGTGAATGATACTATAGGTAGGGATTCTGGTTGAGAAATAAATACAATTTCAGAGGCTAAACAATCGTTGTCATCTCGGATTAATATTTCATACTCTCCAGCATAAAGCTCATAAAAAACCTCTTCAGATTGCCAACTATCTCCATTATTTATACTAAACTCATAAGGTGTCGCACCACCATTTCCAAGCATCTCAATTTGCCCATCATCTCCATTAAAACATAATACGTTATAAACATTTGAAGTTAAAGACAGTATTTCATCTGGCTCATTTATAGTTATGTTGTGAGATGAGATACAAGAGTTATCATCTCTAATAGAAAACTCATATACTCCAGCTGTTAAATAAGTAAACACATTATACTCTTGCCAACCTTGATTACCTAGTCTGTAAGCATATCCTCCAGAGCCTCCACTCCCAATTATTTGGACAACCCCAGAATTTCCACCTTTACAACTTACATCTATAGTATTCTCACTAAACCCTAATCCCTCAGGTTCAGACAGTTCGATTTCATGAGAAATCGAACAATTATTAGCATCATTAACCATAATACTATAGATCCCACTCATCAAATTATTAAAAACGTTGTAACTTTGGAAAGTACTGCCATCATCAATTGAATATTGGTATTCTTGAGAACCTCCGGAAGCAATAATTTCAATACTTCCATCTTCTTCTCCAGCACATGATATATTATTTACGAATTCATTTAATTCTAATGGACCTTCTGGTTGGTTTATAACTACTTCTTGATATGCCCTACAGGAATTACTATCTTTTACCATAGTATAAAAAGTCCCAATCATTAAATTTTCAATTATAGATTCATTTTGCCAAGAAACCCCACTATCTATACTATATTCATAAGGGCTTAATCCTCCACTACCAAAGAGTTCTATAATCCCATCATTGGATTCGAAACAAGTTAAGTCTTGAGTTGATATGCTTAATTCTAATAATATTGGCTCTGTAATGAGAACCGTATAAATATCACTTTCACAAGAATTCGCATCTCTAATTTTCAAGTTATAATTTCCGGCAATCAGGTTTTCAAATAAACTATTTTCGGAATAAGTATATCCACTATCAATACTATATTCATAAGGCTCTATACCATTAGATGCAGAAATACTTATATTACCATCATTTAACCCGAAACAGGAAATATTTGACTCCTCTGATGATAATGATAAATCACAAGATGACTCTTTTATCATAATAGAATCTGTTTCAAGAATGAGGTCAGGATAATTTTCATTAATTATAGTAACATAATAATAGTGGTTTAACCCAGTAGAAGGTTCCGTAATTAAAAGGCTCCCCACATCACTACTCACAAAGAGATCCCCATCTCTATACCAATTATAATAATTTCCGGAAACTCCTCCATCGAAATTCAAAATATACTCATATTCCTCATTCGAGACAAGTTGAATAGTATCACTGATAGATACACTTTGTTGTGGTGCATAATAAACATTGGAAGGTAAATTTTGAATATCCTCAAAAGTAAATTGATTACTCGCTCCATTTCCATCATTCAATGTCAAGTTCGCAAAAGAACTAGGTATTTCTTCTAATAAATTAGAATTAAAATAGAAATTAAAAAGGTTAATTAAATTTCCAAAACTAGTAGGTATAGCTCCAGAGATTTGATTATTATCAATTCTAAAATCATGTAATAGGGTAAGGTTTCCTATACTTTCAGGAATTTCCCCATAAAGGTTGTTTTCACTTAAGATCAAGTTTTGCATTTTGGGAATTAAACCTAATTCATTTGGTATGGTTCCTGTTAAGTTATTACCAGAAAGGTAAAGATAATTGAGAGAGTCAATATTACTCAATGCTGAGGGAATTTCGCCAGATAACTCATTATTATGAAGCCATATTCTTTCCAAAATAGTTAAGTCACCTAATTCAGGCGGGATTATTCCTGAAAAATTATTATTATTTAACATCAAATTTTTCAATGCGGTTAGATTACCTAACTCAGCTGGCAAACTACCTTCAATTGCAGTAGCATATATGGCCAGATGCCACAAACTACTTAAGAATCCTATTTCAACCGGTAACGAGCCTCCTAATTCCGAATTATTATAAAGTTGTAACATTTGAAGATGGGTAAGATCACCTATCTCTGGTGGAAGGGTTCCATTTAAATGATTTTCGTGAAGATCGATTTCTAAAACATGTTCATCTATATCTGCATAAACTCCATACCATTCATCTAGTGGTGAATCGCTAAGCCAATTTGTATTGTTAGTCCAATTATCCCCATCAGTGGCATTATAGAAGGCAATGAGCGCATCCTTTTCCATATTTCCACTTCCTGTGTAAATATGGACATTGTCAATTGCCCAATACCAATTCCAACCAGGAGCATTATAATGAAATCTAACTCGAAAATTAGCATTAGCATATTCACTCACATCTAATATAACGTGATCTGGAGCATCCCAAGCACCTAAATCTTCAGCTTGGTGTAATACAGTAATCCACTCAGAACCATCATAAACCTCAACATCAGCAAGTTCTTCTGCGGATAGATTATTATAAAATTGATCAAATTCTATGGTAAGATCGGTTACATTGCTAGCATCAATCCTTGATGAAATCAATAATTCATTCATAGCTGAACCGCTGCCTACAGCATCAGAATCAACAAAGGCAAATGGAGTACCATTTATAGTATTCCCACTATAATCACTTGCCCAATGCCAGGTATCAGCTGTTGATCCCCCAACTTGAACTTCCCATTCATTAAACAGGGTTTGCGTATCAAAATCCTCAGTAAAAGGAAGCTCAGCAGGCGTCTCCACTGTTACCGTAAAACTTTCCACATTCAGGGTTATGTCAGGATAATTGCTATTGATGATCTGCAGTGTATATAAAAATGTTCCATTCGCTTCTTCAACAATGGAGAGGCTATTTGTATCAGTAGTTGCTACTAATATACCATCACGCAACCATGAATAAGTACTTCCACTCACATTCTGATCAAAATCTAGCTGTAGTGTGACATCCTGCCCAGGTGAGGCAAACACCTCCACATCTATAACAAAAGCATTTTGAGGATTATACATAGCATTGGTAGGCAAATTTCCAATATCTTCGAAAGTAAATTGATTGTTCCTTGCATCTACCCATTCCGCTTCTAAATTTAAAAAGGTTTCAGGAACAGCATCAAATTCATTAAAATCTATAGTAAAATAATCTAAACTAGGTAAAGACCCGATACTTAAAGGTAATCCTCCTGTAAATTTATTGTTCTGAACAGCTAACTGTACCAAAGCAGTAAGATCCCCTAATTCTATGGGTATACTTCCTGAAAGCTGATTATGAGCTAGAAGTAAGTTAGTAACATTAGAAAGATTTCCCAATTCAGGTGGTATACTTCCTGTAAGTTGATTTGTATTTAGAACCAAATGTGAAAGACTAGAAAGGGTCCCTAATTCTGAAGGAATACCTCCTGTGAGTTGATTATTACCTAACCAAAATTGTTGAAGATTGGAAAGCTCCCCTAATTCTACGGGGAGGTGGCCAACTAAATTGTTTTCACCTAAGTCGATTTCTGTTACTAAACCATTTTCATCGGTAGTCACCCCAAACCAATCACCCAAATCGGCTTCTGTTTTCCAATTGGTATTTTCTGTCCAATTGCCTCCATCAGTGGCATTGTAAAGAGCCATTAATGCGGCTTTTTCAACACCTAATTCTTCAGTAATCACAATAACGGAGTCTACATATAAGGTAAATCCAGGATATGCCGTGTTTGTAATTTCTAGTGAGAAATAAGCAGTTCCCGGACCTTCTGTTGCCAGAATACTATTTCCAGATGTAGTGGCTGCATATACACCCTCTCTATACCAATTATACTCACTATTACTAACAGCTCCGTCAAATGGTAATTGAATGACACCTGTTATTCCAGCTTCCAAATAAGTAGTATCATAGGCATGGATTGTATGTTGAGGATTGTATGTTGCAACTGCAGGTAGATTTTCCAAGTCTTCGAACGTGAATTGATTGTTTTCAGCCGACATCTCAGAACCATTATAATTAAATTCCAAAGGAATATCATTAAGTTCATTATTTTCTAAAAACAATCTGGTAAGAGAAGGCATACTCGATAAACCAAGAGGAACAGCCCCTTTTAATTGATTATCGTTAAGATAAAGCCATTCTAAGTTAATAATATTCGCTAATTCTAATGGGATAATTCCAGTAAGCAGATTCTGATCAAGTCTTAAAGAAGTTAAATTTACTAGATTTCCAATTTGACTGGGAATACTTCCTGAAAATTGATTGGTATTAAGATCCAGTTGGGTTAAACTAACTAAATTTCCAATTTCTTCGGGAAGAGCTCCAGTGAATTGGTTCTGATCGAGTCGTAAATAAACTAAGTTTACCAAATCTCCTATCTCAGAGGGAAGGCTTCCTGATAACTGATTTGGACCAAGAGATAAATGGGTCAATCCAGTAAAACTCCATATTTCCATTGGAATACTTCCAGATATTGAGTTGTTATAAAGATGGAGTTTATTTAAAAACACCAAGCTTCCAATCTCTGCAGGAATATTTCCTACGAGATTATTATAACCCAAATTAACTTCTATTACATGCTCATCGAGATCAGTGGTCACCCCATACCAATCATCTAAATCGGCTTCTGTATTCCAATTGGTATTATCAGTCCAATTATCCCCATCGGTGGCATTGTAAAGAGCCATTAAAGCGGCTTTTTCAGCACCTAATTCTTCAGTAATCACAATAACGGAGTCTACATATAAGGTAAATCCAGGATATGCCGTGTTTGTAATTTCTAGTGAGAAA
>JADGDY010000067.1 GCA_016744655.1 Bacteroidales bacterium
AACTATTAATGAGGATAAGATTCATGCTAAATTGCAGGCTAATAAGAAAAAGCCAGTAAAGAAGTCAAAATTCACACAAAGACTAGAAGATATGGCTAAACAAAGAGGTCTTGATCCTAAACAAATGAAGAAAAAATAATAGAAATTTCTAAATATATAAAAGCCTCCTCTAATTAATTTTAGAGGAGGCTTTTCATTTAACAATGATTACTAATTATCTTATTTTCTTCTATTATAGTTAACCTGCGGTTGTTTCTTTTTAGCCTTTTCGCTCATCACCGACCAACCAAATTTACCAACATGATCACCAAGTTCATAATAATGCCCATGAGAGTAAACAAGTGGATTTGCCCTGAAAAGCTCAAAACTTCCGCTTCTTTTGTCTAAATACTTCTCATCCGCTTGTATATTTACCACCTCAGCAACAAACATATCATGAGTTCCTAATTCTCGTATTTCAGTTACTTTACATTCAATATTAACCGGTGATTCCACAATAATAGGAGCAGTTACTTTTTCTCCTTTTCGGGGAGTGAGTTTCATTGATTTGAACTTGTCAAAGTCTTTTCCACTTTTTACTCCACACCAATCTGTTTGAAAAGCCAAATCTTTATTGGTCAGGTTAATTACAAACTCTTTGGTTCTAGAAACAATTTCATGAGAATGTCGGTTCTTTCTAATGGAAGCATAGAGCATTGGAGGATTAGTATTTAAGGTTCCTGTCCAAGCTATTGTAATGATATTATAATTATCTGGCTTATCTCCACAACTCAACATCACGGCAGGAATGGGATAAACCATAGTTCCTGGCTGCCATTGTAATTTCCCATTTTTTATAATCTGTTCTTCCATTTTTCGTATTTTCGGTCAAAGTTAATAGAATTACCATTTACTCCTAAAAAATGATAACTAATGACATCTCCCTTTCCCTATAATTATCATAGTCATTCCAAATATTGTGATGGCGCTCATCAGTTAGAAGATTATATAATTGCATGTATTGGGAAAGGATATCAATCCTATGGATTTAGTTCACATGCTCCCATTCCCGGTGGTAGTGTATGGAATATGAAAACTGAAATGCTCGAAAAATATTTGAAGGAAGTAGATGTTTTAAAGAAGAAATATAAAGGTGAACTTAAAATCTACAAGAGCCTTGAGATAGACTATATTGATGGAATCCAAGGCCCATCAAGATATGCCCATTTATTAGACTATACTATAGGAAGTATTCATTTTATTGGTAAGGGTCCCTTATCTGGCTTATTCGAAATTGATGGACCTTATTCTAAATTTGTCACTGGAATTGAAAATCACTTCGACAATAATTTGAGGAAGGCTGTGGAGCATTATTTTGAGTTGAGTATAAAAATGGTTGAGAATGACCCACCAGATGTAATTGGGCATCCCGATAAAATTATTAGTCATGCTATATCCTATAATCCTGATATTGTTGATACATCATGGTATACTGAAATACTAAATGAATTTGCCAATACCCTAGAGAAATCTGATGTAATAGTGGAAATAAATACCAAAGGATTGAAACTTACAAACAGGCCAACTACCTATCCGCATATATCATTTTTAAACATCCTCAAAGAGAAAAAAATACATTTTCAAATGAATGCTGATGTACATAAAATATCCGATTTAGATATAAGATATAAATCTACATTAAACCTATTACGAAGTTTAGGAATTAATGAATTATGGGTAAGAGAAAATGATGAGTGGAAAGCAAAAAGTATCTAGATTTGCAATATGAGAAACAGAAGTTTAGATGGACGTGTATGTGAGAGTTTTTTTGCTGAGAATTTAAGCTCTGCTATTGATGCTGTGCAAAACATTAAGAGCTTAGGAGAATTACGATTTGACTTAAGCTCATTGGAAGTTAATGATATTCAAACGATAAAGGAAAAGACACATAATACACTTATTTTCACTTGTCGTGGAGGCAAATTTCCGGAGGAGTTCAACCTCGAAGCTTATCTCAAAGCTATTGAATCCAGCTATGAATATATAGATATCGACCTTCAACATGACGGGCATCTACTCCCTAAACTCTACCCTGCCCTTTCTCAATCTTCTTGTCAACTCATACTCTCTTATCATAATTATAATGAAACTCCATCATCGAAAAAACTAGCAGAAATTATCCATGAATTGACCTCCTCGAAAGCTGATTTAATTAAGGTGGCCACTTTGCTCCACCAACAAGATGATATTGAAAAACTGATTCAAGCCCAGAATTCTCATAAAAACACCATATGCTTAGGTATGGGTGAACTTGCTACCAAAAGTAGAATTCAAAGTCTATTAAATGGAGGAGCATTTACTTTTGCAGCATACGATTTGAGTAAATCTACAGCCAAAGGTCAATTGGATTATAATGGTTTTCAAAAAGCTTTTATGAATTTTAGAGGAGGTCAATCCATAAAATTAGCCGTTTTAGGAAATCCCATTTCTCATTCTAAAAGTCCAGTTTTGTTTAAAGAGTTTTTTGAGAAGAACAAGTTAAAGGGGACCTACGAGAAAATAGAGCTGGAACATATTGAAGAGTTCATGGAGTTAAAATACCTTTACGATGGCTTTAATGTAACCGCTCCTTTTAAACAAAGCATCATTCCCTATCTTGATGAATTATCTGAATCAGCCAAAACAATTGGAGCTGTGAATACAGCATATAAGAGAAACAACAAATGGTTTGGTGATAATACAGATTATCTTGGAATTCTAAATTCTGTTGAAGAAACTGTTACCTTGTCTAAAATAAAAAACTGTCTTATCATTGGTGCCGGAGGCGCGGCAAGAGCTGCTGCTTTTGCCATGAAATCAAAAGGAATAGATACTACGATAATAAATAGAACCTACTCAAAGGCAAAAAAACTTGCTGATGAATTTTCGTTTCATGCGACTGAATCTTTAGAACTCAAACATCAACAATTAATTATCAATACCATTCCTCAGCCTTTGGATTTAATACAAGAAGAACATCTTCAAGCTCTTCATTTTATTTTAGATGCTATTTATCCAAACTCCATGTTTTTACCTCTACAGAAAGACAAAGATTTCTCACTTATTCCAGGAGAAAGGTGGTTATATCATCAAGCCAAAGCAGCATATACAATATTCACATCTTAAATATTAACGTGAATTTTTTAAATACAAATAAAGAATTAGCGTGAATTTTTTAAATAGATTATAATTATTCACGTTATTTTTTCAATTATATTTTATATTTTACCGTTAATTATTAATATTTACTGTTAATTTTAACGCTATTTTTTTAAATACACTTGACATTATAAGGCTAAAATATTAGATTTGCATCATGAGTAACATGAAGATAAATAGAGGATTAGTTCAGGTTATTGAAAAGGAGCTACTCGAAGTTAGAAAAATTATTATTGTATTTGGAGCACGTCAAACAGGGAAAAGCACCCTGCTAGAAGACATGCTTAGGAACTATGATGGTAAAATTCTTCATATTAATGCTGATGAACTCAAATATATCGACATTTTATCTTCGAGAGATTTAAATAGATTAAAACTTCTTACAGAAGGCTATGATGTTCTTTTTATTGATGAAGCGCAAAGAATACCAGAAATTGGAATCAACTTGAAAATTCTATATGATAGAATCCCCAAATTGAAAATTTTGGTAACTGGTTCTTCTTCTTTAGATATTGCGAGTAAGACCAAAGAGTCCTTAACTGGGAGAACTTCTACATATTCATTGTTTCCTATTTCACTTTATGAACTCAGAAAATCAAATAATCCTTTCGAACTTCAAGGAAGACTAGAAGAATTTCTAACATTTGGAATGTATCCTGAAGTCTTTCATTACAGTTCTAGAGCTCGGAAAGAAAAGTATTTAAGAGAGTTAGCCAGCTCATATCTTTATAAAGATATCTTCGATATTTCACCAATCAGAAATACTCGTGTACTCAAGAATCTTTTGAAACTCTTGGCCTACCAGATTGGTTCTGAAGTTTCATTAAATGAGCTCGCAAATAGTTTGAAGGTTAGTCAGGACACAGTAAATACTTACATAAAATTGCTCGAAGAAAGCTTTATTGTTTTCCGATTATCGGGCTTTAATAGAAACCTCAGAAAGGAAATTAGTAAAAGAGATAAAATCTTCTTTTGGGATGTGGGGCTTAGAAATACGCTTATTGATAACTTCAATCTATTTGAATATAGAACAGATATTGGAGCCCTTTGGGAAAACTTTATAATTGCCGAAAGATTAAAATATCTGTCCTATACAGGGCAATATGCCAACTCACATTTCTGGAGAACATACACTGGAGCTGAGTTAGATTATGTAGAAGAAAGAGAAGGCGATTTATTTGCCTATGAACTCAAATGGAGAAAACCCAAAAAGAAAGCACCTCAAACCTGGGTTGACAATTACAGTAGCCACTTTAAGTGTATTACAATTGATAATTTCTGGGAGTTTGCCACATAAAAATAAAGCTGAACACTATTTAATAATGTTCAGCTTTCTAGTTTAGATGTAAAGATTAAATCCTATTTTTCAAATACTCCGCTTCTACATATTTTACTAAGTCTTCTCCAAAATCAGAAGCCATTTGCAAACTTCCAAAATGATAATCTTGATTATTCAAATACTGTAAAACTAAATTCATCCTGTTTTCTTTATGCATGATTCCCGCAAAGAAAAAACCTTTACTTTCAAAGTAAGAAGTATATTTCTCAGTATGGTAATCAGCTAAATCTAAGAAAAGGTAAATAGACTCATATCGAGCCGTTTTTAATTTCTGCACATTGTCTTCAAAAACTTGTTTAATATCTCGTCCAATATGATTAACAACCATATTTGAAACTTTAAAAACCTCATCACTAGAAATCTCTATATTTGAGTATGTATGATTAGAATTAAAAGAAAAAAGAGGATGCTTTCCGATAGAAATACTTAAACCTAATTGCTTTGAAATAGCTAAAATCATCTTTTTATGTTGTTTAGGAAGATAGAAAGTAAGCTCCTCAGGTTGCTCTAAAACTCTAAATGCAATCATGAGGCTTTCTCTTTGTTTTTCTTCCACTTCGATACTTTCAAAACCCAAAACAGGTGCTCGAGAAACTAATAAAGCAGTATCCAAAAGATTCATTTTATGACAAGCTTTTTGAGAATAAGGGTGAGAACAAACCGCCATAGCAAATACTCCAAAAAGATTCATTTTCGCTGCAACATCTTCAATTAAATAAGTCCATAACTTCTGCATACAACCATAACCTCTGTACATTGGGTCGGTAAAAGCAATACCAATTTCTGCAGTCTTAGAACTTGAATCGGATAATACCAAAGCGGTGTGGGAAATTATCTTTTCCTCCCCACCCAGTATTCCCACAGCAGAAAACATGTGCTTGCTTTCTATTTTCTTTTGAATTTTATTGGGGATATAAATGAGTTCATAAGGATAACTGTAGTGATAAGCGATATAGGCCAATTTTGAGATGGAATTAGATTCTTCTTTCTCTAATAATCGAACAGAAATATCTGCATGGGTTTCCTGATGTAATTCTTCAGGAATAATAGAATGTTCATCTATTTCAATAGAATGCTTCTTCGATTTTAAATGCTTCTCAAAAGTGGTTTCATTCCCAGCAAATCCTTTGGCTTCAAAACTTACCACATCCATATATTTATGCAGCATTTTTCTAACCATTCCAAAGCCAAGTTTATCATTTTCATCACAAGTTTGAATCTTATCGGCATCCATGGGAATACCATGGTCATTGATTTTAATGCGTATCCCTTCAGAGATATGCTCCAAATGTACTATGAGCTCGTCCACTTGTCCTTCTAAATAAAAACACTTAATTATTTGTTTTAAGACCTCCTCACTAACTTGACTAATTTTATGTAAATCCCTCCTCCGAAAACCTATCAATTTAGCATATTCGGTTATCGAAGTAGAACAAACAGAAATACTTCCAACGGAATTAGGAATATGTATTTTTATTTCTCGTAACATGATTATAGTGTTCTTTTATCAATAATCCTCTTTAACTTTCCTGTGGTAGCTACTTGTTCAAATAAATCTTCAGCGATGAATTCAACTTTTAAGTCTATTAAAATTTGGCTTTCGTTAACCAAATCGATAGTTGGAAAAGCTGTTTTAATGGCCAATATTACATCTGTATCTTTTAAATTGTATTTCTCATCTACTTTCATCAAAATAGATTGAGGACCATTTTTAATGGCATTTAAAACCAATTGCAACTGACCAGAATAATGAAATTCTTTCTCCAATACCGCTACAAATTCATTATAATTAAACAAAGGTCCCATCTTAAAAATATCGCCAAAACGACCTAATAATTCAAATCTTGGAGCTTTTCTTCCACAAGGGCAATCACCTTCAACCCAACGGCCTAAGTCGCCAATCTCATATCTATTCAGGTTTTGCCCTTTTCTATATTTTGATGTAAATATCAGTCGACCAACTTCACCATTCTTCACTGGATTCAAACTGTCTAATTCCAGGATTTCCAGATATTGGGTCTGAGTGAGCAAATGATGCACACTTCCTTCTGTATGATAACAGGCATATCCCAAAGGCCCAGCATCATTACTTCCATATACAGCAGATTTAAATAATTCAATACCAAAGGCATCTTTATACTTATGACATTGTTCTTCTGGCCAATGTTCTCCACCATAAAATATCTTTCTCAGGCCTCCATATGCTTTTAGTTCATCAAAAGAATGCTCAAAAAGTTGAGAGAGGTAAAATGGCATTCCTAAAAGTGTATCTATTTTATTGTCAATGATACTTTCTGTTAACTGGTCAAAATCAGGAATGGCGGTGATTGGAAATTGCTTGGCTTGTAGGAATTCTAAAATACTCCAGAAACTAATAAAGCCACCATACATATGACCCGAATAGAAAAGGTTGGCACACCTATCAGTTTCAGGATTCAATCCAGCAGAAAATAGAGCTTCTGCCCCAGCTTTCATTTGTATATGGTAATCATCGTAGGTATAAACCGCTTTTTTAGGTTTACCCGTTGTGCCGCCACTTTTGAAAAACAATTCAGCATTTCCCTCTGAAATATGATGAGCTAAATAGTCTTCCTTGGTGGTGACTGGTGTTTCCTTTGAAAATGGTAATTTATCTTGAGGTTTTAGTTCTGAAAAATCACTGATGCCTTCAGTTAATTCCTCCACCATTAAACTTATTCTTCGAGAATATCTTTGCAAAGCATAAACTCCATCATGAGGCTGTCCAGCATATCCTTCTAGCATTTTTCCTGGAGGCATAACCCTAGTTACTCCAGCTTGAAATAATCTAGTTGACAAATCGTATAATTCTTCTCTTTGACATGCTAAACCAGCAGATTGCAGATAAGTCCTAAATGGTTCTAAAACAGAAACTATTTTATGTTTTGGCAAAGGTTTTATCCAAATAGTGCGATATAATGGAGATGGTCTTAGTGAGGACTTATAATCAACGATTATTCTCCAAATATGCTCTTTTGATTCTATTACTTTCGATTCTCCTAGAGCCTCAGAAGTTCGAGCTACTTGAGCAATTCCAGAGATTTCAGCACTTTCTTGAATGCTTGGAGCTTTTTGAGGAAACTGATTAGAAACCTCTTCAAGTATTTTGGCAAAATCAGCTGCAAATTCATCCAGTTCTGTTTGCTCATCGGTTTCTAAATACAAACACTGTGGACTTGAACAAGCCTGCTGTTCTATCACACAAATATCGTAGGCTATGGCCTCTAAACTTTTGCTATCTTCTATCTTACTCTTGGCCACATAGCTAAAGCTAATCTTATGTCCCCAATCGATAATCCTAACCGATGGAGCAGCCATTTTCTTAACAGCAGCCACAGATTCTTCCCCTCCCCAAGCAGCAATGCCATTAGCAACCTGATAGAGTTTTGCAAGAAGACCGTTCTCTTTTGAAGAGATTTGAAAAGCATAAACAAACGATTTCAACAAACCTGTTTCATCAGCATCTACCAAAGACTTCAGAACCAATTGAGGGAAATTTCCATTTTTGCTAGAATTCTTTAACAGGTTAATATTTCCTGACATTAAACCTTCTAAAACACTTAAAGGCGCAACTGTAGCAGCATTTCCAGGAACTATGTGAACCAAAGCACCTAGAGGAGCCCATGCTTCAAAAACATTAGTTTTAAAATCGAAACGCTTGGGAATAAAAGGCTCTAAACTTTCGAGCTCTCTGATGTATTTCTTCTTTAAGTCATCTTGATTAAAGAAATTGGCAATAACCATAATGGTTTGATGAGCCGCTTCTTTGGTTTGACCAGATTGAATTAAAGATGCCAACCATTCTTGTGGCACTTCTTTTTCAATATCTAATTTTACTTTTTCTGCTGCATTTAATAATACTAATGGATTAAATTTAAGAGATAAATCTTGAGCGATGACCTCCTCTAAACGATTTAAAGAATTGGCTAATTCTGCTTCAGAAATCCATTCTCCTCTATATAAATGTTCTTTTTTCATTGTCTTTTCTTCCGAGATTAAACATTTTCTTTTTTCAATAGCTCCGATGCAGATACCGCACAACTTTTATTCTTAGATACTCCTGCCCTTCCTAGTATTTCAATAAAAGGAGTTTTTAATCCACAACTACATTCTTCAGCTGGATGTAGCATAGCCAAATCTCCCATCATCACACTTATAGCGGGAACAGAAGTAATGTATGGAGTTACAAAACATAAAAATCCGGGCTTATTATACCCTAGAACTTCATGAGTTTTGGTATCTCTAATAAATGCTCTGGACCAAATGGGTACATGTAAATGATGTTTTGGACATTCAATATATGGAACAGAATGCTCAACAGAACCATAACCATCGCGACATTGTTGTTCTGGTATTCCCAATTGCTGTTCTACTAAATTCGCAAAATCAGCTTTTGAAATTTGTTGGTCGGCATAGCCTTTCCATCCTCCGGCGGTAAATACTAAAGACTTTGGGTTTAATTTTAAAGGAGGCAAACCCAAATCCATCATCTGTTTTATCACAAAGTAAAAGAAGGATGGAAATCCAACTACCCTTACAGGTAAGCCTTCTTTCTCGTACTTCTTCAGTTTCTCAATAGCTCCAAAAGCATCAAATTCATGGCCTCCTCTCCCATTAGAACGGAGTAGATAGAACATATCACTAGCAGGAGCATAATGGGTTAGGAATTTACTGGTATTAGTGGTACCTCGAGTAGAACCAACTTCGGGTTCATAATTGGAAACTATATAATTCGTCTTTACATCAGGAGTATTCCATCCATAATAATCGTAAACAAAATCTACCATTCTTCGCCCTGAGTAGATGGACCAATCATCAAAAAACATCTGGCTTTTTTGACCAGTTGTACCGGAGGAGGTTAATGTTATGGCAACATCCTCTTTAGAAACCGTTGGCACTACATGCGTCTTAAAGAAATTGGCATGAATATAGGGTAGCTTCTGTAAATCCTCAATGCTATTTAAGTCATTGGAATCAATACTATTTATTTTTAAGAGTTTCGTATAAAATGGGTTTCTACTCTGATGCCAATCTACACTTTGTTTCATGGCTTCCAGGAAAAAGGAATCCATCATAGCTGATTGTTCATAAGGTTGAGGAATTTCGCAAAGCTCTTGTACTTTTGATAAAGCTTGAAAATCTGGAACACATAATTTGTTTTGCTTCATTAGTAATGGTTTAAATGCTTTATTATTTGAATCGTTTGTCGATAATTTGAATGAGTTTCCCTGTTCGCTTGTTAATCTCTAGCTGCTCAGAATTTAGCCATTCTATTTTTATGGGGTGAATTTTCCCTTTGCCAATTTCCTCTTCAAACATATGTCGTTCCTTATACAAAGTTTGAATTATCGCATTATTTAAAGCTTCTATATTTTTAGGCATTTCATGTACTGCAATCCTTAGTGTCAAACAATCCTTATGCTCAAAATGCTCAATCACCATTTGTGAATTAGAAACTGAAATCTCTTTTTCAAACTGCTTTAATATATGCTGAAAATCTTCATTATAGAAAGTAACAGGTCCTATTCTAGCACCCTCCTCAGAACGTCCTAAAATTTTATATTTTCTGTGGGAACAAGCTTTTTCTTCTACCCAAACTCCATTATCACCAACTGGATAACGAATTATTGGCATGAGTAAGCGACTTAAGTTGGTACTATAAACCTTTCCTTGCTTTCCTACTTCCTCAATTGGCAATCCCGTTTCTTCATCTATTATCTCAATGATATTATAATCATCAAATTGTCGGTGTTCATTAAAGCCACAACTATCATCAGCAAAGCCAAGTAATCCAGCATCCACGCTAGCATAGCCAACCGAGCGTATCTCAACATCAGGAAATACTTTTTTTAGATGATTTCTTTGGTCTTCATACATCGTTTCACCACCAAAATATATAGTTTCTAGATGTATTCCTTCAATCTTATTGGCCTGAATATAATCTGCCAATGACATAATTGTTGTAGGCACACAAAGCACCACATTAATATCGAAATCTTTTATTGTATTGATGATAAACTCAGCTGGAGCAGAACCAGAAACTGGAAAAATAGTAACCTCAACAGGACATCGTTCAATGGTATCACTAAGAAATATAAAACTAGAATATAATTCACCAACATAAAAAAGGTTGGCTACCCTATCTCCAGTTTTAAGTCCGTTTGAACCAAAATACTGACCAAAATAACTGGTCATGGTTTCCCATTCCATTCTCGAATATGCGGAGAATTTAGGGTCGCCAGTGGTTCCTCCACTTTTAAATACAATACCATCGTGGAGTTTATTGGTTAATAGTTGATTGTTTTTAATTTTATTGGCTTCCCAAAAAGGTTTCTGTATAGCCAAAGGAATATCTTCTATTGTCCAAGTTCCATCGCCCTTTAGGTTTTTATATAATTCTCTATAAAAAGGAGATAACATTTTGGCTTGTGCAATAATTGTTTTCAGGGGGTAAGTTTTCATATATATTTGATTTATTGCGAGATAAATGTGTTTCACGCTAATTTACTAAAAATACGTTATCATTTCACTTAATTAATATCAAGCTTGAGGTTTTAAACGAAAAAAAAAGAAACTGACAGATTCAAATCAAACACATATAGACAAGGATATGTAGTCTATTAGTGCCTTATTAATTGAAGCAATGTATTATATAAATCGATTCTAACGAATAGCTTAAAATTCTCCTAATTTCAACACGAACAATGCAAAAATCCCATAGAGCAACAATAAATTTAATGTGACAAAAAGAAAACGTTTAAATTTAGTCAATTTGAAAGCTTTGGAGTTCCAGATGATAATTAAGATGTGATAGGGTATATAGAACAATTGTTCCATTTTGTTATTTAAAGTGAGGCTTAAAATTACTGATATTGGAAAAAAGATGATTGTCCAAAGACTTACATTGTAAATATTTAAAATAAGATGTTCAAATATATTTTTCTTAAACTTGAAATAGATTGAAAAACTTAAAAAGGTCAATAAGAGAACATTCGTTAATATAATTAGGAATTGCGAAGAAAAATTAGCTCTTACTATAATACCTAAAAAATCATTGGCAATTGAATAATGCAATAGAAGAAATAAAGAGGCTATTGTAAAGAATCTTCCCGGACTATAATAATACTTTCTAAATCCATTCCAATAGTTTAAAACTAATTGGTCGGGTTGTCGTAATCCAATTTTTATATTTCGAAAAAAAGATTTTTCCAATGAAAAAACACTATCAAATAAATCTCCTAAAAACGTAGTGAATTTAAGTCTTTTAGGATTATAATATTGCCCACAGTTAGAACAATAGTTTCCTATTATTTCATTTGAACAAACAGAACATTTCATATTTCTATTTTTTCGTTTTTTTTCATTGTCTTGTTTTCATTTCGTTCATCTTTCGCGCTAACCTGCATTAGATTTACAATTTGTTAATCGGTCATTCTTTATTCCATTTGTGTATTCTATAACTCTTTCTAATTCTCCTTCTTTTGACCAATATTTCCATTCACCGTGCTTTAAACGATATTTAAATTGTCCTGAAACTTTTTTCTTTCCATTATCGTAAAATTCAGAATATTTGCCATCTGCTATTTCGGGATTTATACTTGAATAATATACTTCCCCTTGTAAAATATTGTTTAGAAAATAATCTCTTCCTATAAAGTTTTTCAATATCGAATCTCTCTCTATTATTCTATAGTATGCAGCTTTACTTATCTTTTTTACTTGTGCCCAATCTTTATCAAAATGTATGGTATCTAAGTTTAATGTCAAAAAATCAGCATCATATTTTGCGACCTTAGTTCTGTTTTCATTTGTTGTATTAACTAATTCGGCTAAGAAATAAGAGTGGCGTCCTTTATTTAACTCTTCATTTAAGTTTATTCGCAACATTCGCGAAAAGTCTCCATCAATAGTCAGAAGAATCTCACAGCTATTTAAGTTTATGAGTGTAGAATATATAGTCTTTGAAAAGATATTTTTTTGTCGGTTTGATTTTAAAATCGATATGAATTCTGTTTCATTTATTTCGAGTTTCTGTAATTTTTTTTCCGTTTTATTAAACCTACCTCCTCCTACCTTAAACCAGTAAGGTTTTAAAGTACTTTCATTACTAGAAATTCTAAAGTTTGAACAAACCTGATAACAACCTTCTTTCTTTGTTATAGCAAGCCCATTCTCCCCATTTGTGATTATTGCACTTTCTCCGTTTCTGTCTACAATCATTAATTGAGATAGTCGAAAACCTTCCCAATAATACTTTTCAAATAGCAGAATGACATCCATGACAGTTGAACATTCCTCCAAAATTTTATGTAATACATTACCGCCAATATTATATTTATTCTGAATATTTTCGGACTTAGAATATGGATATGCTCTTAAACCATCCCAAAACAATCCTTTTTCATTCACTCCTGACTGAATAGAACCATTATATCCAAATAAAGCATAACCATATTTTTCTCCATTTCTCGGTACAAAAAACACTTGCGAATTACTTTTCTTGTAATCCTCGTTACTTCCAACAAGCGTCACTCCATTTTTCGAACCCATAAAAACAGTACAAGCAAAAATATTGCTACTCATAAGCCATATCAATAGGGAAATTAATGATAATATTGTTTTTTTCATTGTCTTAATGCTATGGTTTAGTATGTCTCCTTATAGTATCTGTCATTTTCGGTTCTGATTTCTGAAACACTAATCTTTCAATAAATCCCAAATATATTTTATATTCTTATTTTCAAAATAACTACTAATGTCAACGTTTAGTATGAAACCTTTCTATTTTGCCTATATTTTCTAATTGACTCTATTTCTATCAATTCTATTCTTCCAAGAACTCGAGTTTTGATTAAAAGTTCGATTAACAAAAATAGTGGAAGCAATATCACTTCACTCTCAAACACCCATAATTCGAGCTCCAATATATGAACTTATTTCCCTTAAAGTTCAGCTTTTCAAAAATAATAGATTTGTAATGCTTACCAAACAGATAAATATCTTTACTTGACCATCCGGTCTCAAAAACAGAATTTAAAAAATGATCTACTGCTTTCTTATTCTGTTCATTAAACTCCGCTTCTCCAAACTCACCTGACCAACCTTTTGTCTTTTCATTCCAATATTGAATATCGGACACTTTTTTCCAATCATCATCTGGCCATATAAAACTAACTATTGTCCCTGTCCGAATGTGTTTTAAGTCCAATGTGGAAGAGTCCTGTTGCCCTTTTATTTGAAAGTCTTCAACAGGTTGAAATTTTTGGTCAATATATTCTTTCCAGTTATCGATTTTTGTTTTTTTACTGTCTTGCTATGTTGCGTGGATGATTTCGAAGAGTTTCCCATTCAAACCTCGTATTAAGCAAGCTGATTAAATTTACTATATTTTGAGCAAAGCAAAATTAAATGATTTGCTAGTCTTCTTAATTGAACTAAACTTTCGAACTGCCCATTCACACCCATTAAATCTTGCTTTTGATATGCATTGTCGTTCTTTTTGTTCACTCAGTTACTCCATTTTTGATTTATTATGACACTTTCAAAACCCTGCATACTTCGAAAGTCTTGCAATATCAAAGATTAATTTTTCAAATGATTCTTTATCCCAAAATCTCGGGTGCATATACCCATGAGCAACACTATTTCGGTTATCACCAACATCGGTAGGTTTAGATCGTAAAAAATATGTTTTTATTTCAGGTAAAATTTCTACAAACTCGGGTTTATTAAGTTTATTCTCTTCAATTGCTAAATCTATTAGCCGAACACCAACTCTTCTGTTTTTTTTCAATATGCCATTTACATCCATTAATTCTCTTCCATATTCACTAGTTGTTGACCTAATCAACTCCTCCAAATAGGTAAATGCGAAAGGTGTTAGAACAGAATATGAGTTTGGAAAATTCTCATAAACTTCCTTAAGCACATCCCAATCTGGTCCCCAATTCCACATATGAGTATAGTTGTAGATTTCATCAAATGCATCGGTCAAACTCATAAATTTTTCCATTGGTTTGTTAATCATACTAATTATAGCTTTACGTTCATTCCGCTTTGGCCCAACTTGTTTATATGCTTGTACTGCTCTTATCACTTCTAGCTACTTACAAACATAAATACTATTTTAATCAACATCTTAAACCTAGTTTCTTCTAAATCACCAACCCTATTTCTTGCAAAAATTATAATCCAAAAGACAAAATCTAATACAATAACATTATAAAAGAAATAACACCCAAAGTTATAATAATATTCCCTTAAAACGCAATTAATGTATTTACTTGTATTGTGCCTTAATTAACAAGAAAAATTAATCTTGATAGACACAAAAAACATCTCTCAAAATCTCTTTTCTATGTGCTGATAATTCTTAATAAATAAATGAAAAGCAAATTCAAAAATCAATTACTTTTGTCTGATGTCAGAAATAAAAAAAATAGCATTTATTGGAAGTGGGAATGTGGCTTCTCATTTGGCGAAAGCATTGGTTAACAAAGGCCTTAGCATCACTGGCATATATGGAAGGAATCCAGAATCAACCAAAGATTTAGCTTCATTATTTAATGCTAAACATGGAACAGCTGATCATATTGATGTTTCAGAAAATGATTTGATTATTATTTCTGTTCCCGATAATGCCATTGAAGAAGTAATCAAGCAACTTCCAATTGGGAATGCTTTCTTTACCCATACTTCTGGGAGCTTAGATATAAACATCCTCAACAAACTAGGAAAACGAACTGGTGTATTCTACCCTCTTCAGACTTTTAGCAAGGAAAAAGAAGTGAATTTCGAAAAAATCCCCATGATGGTGGAAGCTCAAACTAAAGAAGATTTAAATAGCTTGGAAAAACTAGCTCAGGTACTCAGTCCTAAGGTTTTCAGAATCAGTTCCGCTCAAAGAAAGAAGATTCATATTGCAGCGGTTTTCTCTTCTAACTTCACCAATTACCTTTACCATATTGCTGAGGATTTATTGGCAAAAGATAATATCCCTTTCGAAGTCATTCAGCCACTAATAGCTGAAACCACAGATAAAATACAACATTTGAAACCCTTTCATGCACAAACAGGTCCTGCAGTGCGCAACGATTTAGAAACCATTTCGTCGCATTTAGAAGATTTAGAAGCGATTCCTGAATATCATGAGATTTATAAATTATTAAGTCACCATATCATCAAATCAAGAAAACAATAATTATGGCAACAAATTATAAAGACAAACTACATAGCATCACCACATTTATATTCGATTACGATGGCGTTTTAACTGATGGCACCGTTTATCCTTCTGCCGATGGAGAAATGATGCGCGCTGCCAATGTGAAAGATGGCTATGCCATACAACACGCTGTAAAAAAAGGATATAGAATTGCTATCATCTCCGGTGGCCAATCTAAAACCATGGAGCAAAGAATGAAGGCTTTAAAGGTGGAGGATGTTTTTTTAGGAGTGAGTAATAAGAAAATCGTTTTTGAGGAGTATGTAAAAAAGCATGGCTTAGAGATGAACGAGATTTTATACATGGGTGATGACATTCCTGATTATCAACTTTTAAAAACCGTAGGAGTAGCTACCTGCCCCAATGATGCTGCAGAGGAAATATTAGAAATAGTAGATTATATCAGCCATAAACCAGGCGGAAAAGGAGCGGTACGAGATATCCTTCGTCAGGTGATGAAGTTACAAGAGAAATGGTTTGATGAGGAAGCTTTTCATTGGTAGAAGAAAAGGTTTGGAGTTCCAAGTTCCAAGTTCCAAGTTCCAAGTTTAGAAGTTAAAAAAGTATTATAAAGCAATGCATAAATTAAAAGCATTTTTTAAACTTATAAGGTGGCCGAATCTATTGATGATTATGGTGGCTCAGTTACTATTAAATTATTTGGTAATAGACCGTGTTCTAAATCTAGTTCATGTGGATTTACCATTGTCACATTTTCAGTTTGTCCTGCTCATGATGAGTACGGTATTTATGGCAGCTTGGGGTTATGCTTTTAACGATGTGGAGGATGAAAAAGTTGATGCAATCAATAAAGATGAAAAACGAATCATCGGAAAAAGCTTCTCAAGGGAAAGCGGATTCAGAATTGCCTATTCTTTTTTGATCCTATCTTTAATTCCTGCTTTATATCTTTCCATTAGGCTTGAAATGATTCAATTGATATTTCTGCATATGATAATCGGCATTGGACTTTGGTATTATTCTACTCGGCTAAAAAAGACGGTACTTCTAGGGAATATTACCATTAGTTTATTCACCGCCTTTAGTATTTTTATTGTCTGGCTCTACCATTTGGTGGTACTCAGAGCAGATTCTACCCTCATGGTGAATAGCAAAAAAATGATTCCATTTATTAACCAAATGGTTCTATACTACACTGCTTTTGCCTTTGTGATTAGCCTGATTAGAGAAATCGTGAAAGATGTGGAGGATAAAACTGGGGATGCCGAATATCAAATGAATACTTTTGTGGTAAAATTTGGTTTAACAAAAACAAAGTTTCTAGTATATACACTTGGAATACTCATGCTACTCATGCTGGGCTCAGCCATCTATTTCAGTCATTTATATGGATGGAAGCAATTATCTATTTATTTGGGAATTGCAGTGGGAATACCCCTCCTCTATTTTCTTAAAAACCTAAAAAACAGCCAAACTACCGAAGATTTTTCAAACTTAAGTACCTTGGCCAAAGTTATCATGCTTGCAGGAATTTTGAGCATGCAATTATTTTATATAAGCTACGGACTATGACACAACTCAACAAAAGATTCGATCATTTAGATATCATTATGGCTTCTCGTTCTTCGCGTCGTCATGCATTGCTTCGTCAACTGGATATCAAATTTCGAATCACACCTTTAGATTTCGACGAAAGTTTCCCAGGAACTATTGAAGTAGAGGATGTAGCTCAATATATCAGTCATAAAAAAGCAACTTCTTTCCCTGCGGATAGAATGAAAAAGAACACCATAGTTATCACCGCCGACACAATAGTTGCGGTTGATTCCATCATTTTAGGAAAACCTAATAATGAGGCAGAAGCCAAAGACATGCTGAGGCTTTTATCAGGCAGAACCCATTCCGTGATTACTGGAGTCAGTCTTAGGACTTTAATTTCTACTAATTCGTTTTCTTCCATCACTAAAGTAAAATTCAAGGAACTCAGCGAAGATGAGATAGAATATTATGTGGAAGAATATCAACCCTACGATAAAGCTGGAGGATATGGAATTCAAGAATGGATAGGAAAAATTGGTGTGGAATGGATAGAAGGTTCATTTTATAATGTAATGGGACTTCCCATTCAGATGCTTTATAAAGAAATGTGTAATTTTACCGCTAAATAATTGATGATGAAATTTTGGAGAGCATTGATTAAATACTTTATGCAGGGACTGCTTTATTTGGTTCCTATTAGTGTTACCTTATGGGTTATCATCTATGCTTTCAACTATTTAGATAGCTTAGTAAAACCTTACGAACTTCAATATCTAGGTTTTCAAATACCTGGTCTTGGTTTGGTGATCTTAGCCCTCCTCATTGTTTTTATTGGATTTTTAGGTTCTTCCATCATATTCAAACCACTTATTTCTTTCATTGAAAGTGTGATCAATAGAGCTCCATTAATTAAAGATATTTATTCTGCTATTAAAGATTTATTGGGTGCATTTGTGGGAAGCAAAAAAAAATTCAACACTCCTGTTTTGGTCACCATGAACGAAACTGGATTAAAAAGGATTGGTTTTGTAACCCGTGAGAAAATGGATAATATGAATATTCCTGAAGGATATATGGTGGTTTATCTTCCCTATAGCTATGGAGTGATGGGAACGGTAATAATAGTGAAAGAGGAAATGGTGGAAAATATCAATCAATCCTCTACCGATGTCATGAAATTTATTGTAAGTGGCGGTGTTACTGAGGTAGATCAAGACAAAAATTAAAGAAGAGTTTACAATCTGAACATAACAAAAATGAAGAAATACAAAATATTAGTTACTAATGATGATGGTATAAATGCTCCCGGAATTCGTTTCCTAATAGAAATAGCAAAAGAGCTAGGGGATGTTATTGTAATGGCTCCAGACAAAGGCCAGTCAGCGACAAGTCACAGTATAACTTTCGCCGATCCATTGAGGATTAAAACCATTGAAGAAACTGATTCATATAAAGAATATTGTTGCAATGGAACACCGGTAGATTGTATCAAATTAGCTGAGAATGTAAAACTAACAGAACTTCCTGACTTGGTAGTTTCTGGTATTAATCACGGTAGTAACGCTTCTATAAATGTGATTTATAGTGGAACCATGGCAGCAGTAATAGAAGCTTGTATTGATGAAATTCCAGCCATTGGATTTTCATTTGATTCCTATTCAAGCAAGTTAGATTTTGAACCAGCTCGACCTTTCATGAAAAACATTATTAGAGGAATCCTCGAAAAAGGAATGCCCAAAGATGTTTGCTTAAATGTAAATATTCCAGATACCAAAGTGCTAAAAGGAGTAAAAGTTTGTAAACAAGCCAAAGCGAGTTGGAAAGAAGGCTTCGATACCAGAACCGATCCTAGAGGAGGAGATTACCATTGGCTTACAGGTCATTTCGAAATTGAAGACAAAAGCGAAGGAACCGATTTACATGCCATAGAAAACGGCTATTTATCAGTAGTTCCGGTTCAAGTTGACCTTACCGCACATAAAGCCATAAAAGAATTAAAATTTCTGGAAGAATAGTTAATAGTTAATAGTTAATAGTTAATAGTTAATAGTTAATAGTTAAATTTCGACAACTCTTCTAAGTATATTCAACTATTAACTGTAAGTTTTTCACTGTTCACTTTTAAAATAAAAAATGAAATACTACATCATAGCAGGAGAAGCCTCGGGCGATTTACATGCCAGCAATCTCATCAAACATTTAAAGAAAAAAGATGAGCAAGCCGAGATTCGTGCTTGGGGTGGTGAGTTAATGGAAGCACAAGGAGCTAAAATCGTAAAGCACTATCGTGATTTGGCTTTTATGGGTTTTGTGGAAGTTTTGTTCAACCTCAAAACTATTCTTACCAATATTAGTTTCTGTAAAAAAGACATCCTCAAATATAAACCAGATGCTATTGTTCTTATAGACTATCCAGGCTTCAATCTTCGTATTGCCGAATGGGCACATCAGGAAGGGATAAAGGTGATTTATTATATTTCTCCTCAGATTTGGGCTTGGAAGAAAAACCGAGTATTCAAAATCAAGAAATATGTGGATGAAATGATGGTAATTCTTCCATTTGAAGAAGATTTTTATGCTAAATATGATTATCCCGTCTCTTATGTGGGCCACCCCCTACTCGATGCACTCCCTAAACCTATCACCCAATATGATCAGTTTAGAGAGGAATATCAACTTGACGAAAAGCCTATTATTGCCCTCCTCCCAGGTAGCCGTCAACAAGAAATAAAAAAGATGCTCAATATCATGTTGAGCCAAGTACCACATTTTCCCGATTATCAATTTGTGATAGCCGGAGCCCCTTCTTTAGACAAAAAATTCTATCAAGATATCATAGGAAATGATGAAGTGAAGATCATCCAAAACAAGACTCATCAACTATTACAACATTCTCATGCTGCTTTAGTGACTTCAGGTACAGCAACTTTAGAAACCGCTCTTATTGGAATTCCCGAGGTGGTTTGTTATAAAGGAAGTAGAATTAGTTATGAGATAGCCAAACGAATAGTGGATATTAAATACATCAGCTTGGTGAATCTCATTATGGATCAGGAAATAGTAAAAGAATTGATTCAGCAAGAATTAACAGACAAGAACTTGAAGCATGAATTAAATAAGATTTTAATAGGTGAAGGCAGAACAAAAATGCTAAACTCTTTCGAGCAATTAAAAGAAAAGCTTGGTTCTGGAGGTGCTTCTGAGCGTGCTGCCGAAATTACTGTTAATTGCTTAAAAGCATAGTATAATTTTAGTATTTTTGTTTATTAAAGGAGAAAGTATGGATATACAAGCAACTAAATTAGATATTTTACAAAGCATAATAAATGTAAATAAGGAATCTCTACTATTAAAAATAAAGACTCTTATAGATGATGAATTAATAGTTGGTTATTCAACAAGCGGAGAACCTTTGACAAAAAAAGAGTATAACAAACAACTTGAGGAATCAGAAAAGCAAATTGAAAATGGTGAATACCTAAGCCATGAAGAATTAAAGCAACGAATTAAGAATTGGTAATGAGTCATTTCAAAATAATTTGGACTAATAGAGCCATTTCCTCAATAGAACAAGTTTTTGAATTTTACGAAAACAAATCCCTATCTTATGCTAAGAAAATAAGACAAAAACTATTTGAGAGCCCAGAATCAATTCACTTCCCTCATCAATATCAAGTAGATTCAGTAAATTCGAAATACAGAAGAATCGTTGTAGAGAATTTCAAGGTACTCTATAGTGTTCAGAATAACACAATTTTTATTCATAATATAGTTTGCACTAAACAAGAGCCTAACTATTAAAACAAATCAAACAATTATAATAATGAGAAAAATAACACTCTTTGCTTTAATGTTGAGCTTTCTCAGCATTTCTGTAATGGCACAAAAGCCATTAATTAAAGAAGAACTAATTGGTAGACATGATATCAAATTAGAATCAGAAATTATGACTCCTGAAGTTTTATGGTCATTTGGCCGATTGGGTGACATTCAGGTTTCTCCAGATGGAAAACAGATTCTTTACGGTGTAAGCTATTATTCTAAGGATATGAATCGCAGCAACCGTGAGCTATTTGTAATAGACATTGATGGAAAAAACCAAAAGCAAATCACAAATACAGGTTTTGGTGAGTACAATGCAGTTTGGCGTCCTGATGGAAAGAAAATTGGATTTATTTGTGCTGCCGATGGTGAAATGCAAATTTGGGAAATGGATGCCACCGGTGAAAATCGTGAGCAAGTTTCTTATGTAAAAGGTGGTTTAGGTGGTTTTAAATACAGTCCTGACCAGAATCAGATTCTTTTCATTAAAGAAGTAAAGCTAGACGAAACTGTAGCAGATATGTATACAGATCTTCCAAAATCTAGCGGAAGAGTAAATAATGACTTAATGTATCGTCATTGGGACCATTGGGTAGATTCTTACACTCACATTTTTGTTGCCCCTTATGTATTAAACAAAATGGGCAAAGAAGTGGATATTATGCCAGGCGAAAAATGGGAAACACCTATGAAGCCTTTTGGTGGAATGGAACAGATTAATTGGACTCCTGATGGAAAAACCATAGCCTATACTTGTAGAAAAAAACAAGGTATGGAATACAGTATCAGTACTAACTCTGATATCTATTTCTATAACATAGATACTAAGAAGACTACCAATATGACAGAAGGAATGATGGGCTACGATATGGCTCCTGTATTTTCTCCTGATGGTAAAATGATGGCTTGGGAAAGCATGGAAAGAGATGGATATGAAGCTGACAAACAAAGACTTTTCACTTTAAACCTTGAAACTGGTGAGAAAACTTATCATACCGAAGATTTCGATCAAATGGCGCATGGCCTAAGCTTTTCTGAGGATGGTAAATCTATTTATTTCATCTCCGATTGGCATGCCACTGATGAAATTTATCAGCTGACATTAAAAGACAATAAAATTAGAAAAATTACTGAAGGTGTTCATAATTACCAAGCCGTTACACAAGCTGGGAAACAGTTAATAGCACAACGTGTAAGTATGAGTAAACCTGCAGAGATTTATGCTGTAGATCCAAAAACAGGTAAAGATACAGAGTTGAGTTTCGAGAACAAACATTTACTTAGCCAACTTAAATTTGGTGAAGTAACCAAGCGTTGGGTAGAAACTACTGATAACAAGCAAATGTTAGTTTGGGTGATTCTTCCTCCAAATTTCGATAAAAGTAAGAAGTATCCTGGTTTATTATATTGTCAAGGTGGACCACAAGGAACAGTAAGTCAGTTTTGGTCTTATCGTTGGAATTTCCAAATGATGGCTGCAAATGACTATGTAATTGTTGCACCAAATCGTAGAGGTTTACCTGGTTTCGGTCAGGAATGGTTAGAGCAAATTAGTGGTGACTATGGCGGACAAAACATGAAAGACTATTTAGCTGCTATTGATAATGTAAAAGAAGAAAGCTGGGTTGATGAAACTAGATTAGGTGCTGTTGGCGCGAGCTATGGTGGCTTTTCTGTTTATTGGTTGGCAGGTCATCATAATAAAAGATTTAAAGCTTTTATAGCCCATGATGGTATGTTCAACTTAGAGCAGCAATATTTAGAAACTGAAGAAATGTGGTTTGTAAACTGGGATTTAGGTGGACCATTCTGGGATAAGCATAATCATACCGCTCAGAGATCATATGCCAACTCTCCTCATAATTTTGTACAATATTGGGATACTCCTATTATGGTGATTCATGGTGAATTGGATTATAGAATTGTAGCTTCTCAAGGTATGGCAGCATATAATGCAGCAGTATTAAGAGGAATTCCTGCAGAGTATTTATATTTCCCAGACGAAAACCATTGGGTATTACAACCTCAAAATGGTATTTTATGGCAAAGAAGATTTTACAATTGGTTGGATAAATGGTTAAAGGAATAGTTAATAGTTAATTAACGATTTATCCCAACAAAAAAAACTCCGTTTCAAACATTTGAAACGGAGTTTTTTTATATCGTTTGGTTTTCTATTTCTTTGGGATTTTAAACACTATCGTTGTTCCTTCTCCAAGTACAGAATCCATCGTTATTTCTCCATCTAATAGTTCAACACAAGCTTTACTAATAGCTAATCCTAAACCAGTTCCTGCATGTTTTACGTTCTTTTCTTCATCCTGGCTTCTAGAGAATCGGTTAAATAGCTGTGGTAAATCTTCTGGTGAAATACCTACTCCAGTATCTGATACAGAAAACTGAATTCCATCTGGAAATGAACTTACCGTTAAATCTACATGGCCCTCTTTGGTATATTTCATACCATTTGAAATCAGATTGATTAAAATTTGCTTCAATCGAGTAGCATCGGTGTAAATATTCTCCATGCCATTTTCTAACTCGTTCTTCAAACGGAAACTTACTTTAGATTGCTTGGGAGCTATATATTGAGGATATAGTGTTTCGATAGCCTCCTCTATCACAAGGTTCAGGTTCTGATACTTTTTATTCATCTTCATCTGACCTGCTTCAATCTTCGACAAATCTATCATATCATTAATTAATGCCAAGAGGTAATTACTGCTATTCTGAACTTCAAATGTATATTCCTTAACATCCTCATCCAAATCAGGTGTTGCCATAAGCAAACTACTGAAGCCCATAATTGCATTTAATGGAGTTCTTATTTCATGACTCATATTTGCTAAGAAAGCGGATTTCAATCTGTCAGACTCCTCTGCTTTAGCTATTAAATCATCTCGTCTATCTAATATGCATTTTAAGTCTTGTTGTACTAAATGTATTCCATTATGCAAATCAGCAAAAGGATTTTCAGATTCATCTATATGAGTTTCTTTAAACTCGTATTCTTCATCCCAGGAAAGTCTCCCAAGTTTTCGATACAAACTATCAATTTGATGCTGCTGATGTTCTTGAACAAACTCTAATCGATTTCTTAGCTGACGTTTTGAGAGTTTTTTCATTTCGTCTTTACAAACAAACTGATTTTTTTGGGCTATATGATATCTTTCTATTTTTTCAAACATATCGCTGGCTGATTTCAACAGGTCTACTTTTAAACTTAAATCGAAGATAGGCAAAATCGTTCTAGCCAACTTAGTTACCATTTTAAGGCCAGGGGTTAAATGATAGAATCCTCCACTAATAATATTTGTCTCATTATTAGAATACCACTTTACGGCTTCTTTTCTAAAATGATTACTAATGTTATTTACATCAGCAAAATCTACATACAAATGATATTTACCATCTTTTAATTCTAATTCTTCCACAACACTCTCAAAAGCAGCTTTACTGTCAGGCTGTACATCAACAGTAAAGGTTCCAGAAAATACACGCAACAGAATATTATCGCCTATTAATATTGTTTTAGATTCAGCTTTTCCAGACTTAAAATGCCATATTTTCTTAACTGTGTATTCTTTCCCTGATTGACTAAAGATAGTGAGCCCTTCTTTCCATTGATGCCCTACAATATCACCATCTTGACGAAGGTTCAAGATACTATCTGTCTTTTTATACTTTAAAAAATTCTTAGCGTAGGCAATGTCTTTAATAGTACTATAGTAATCAGAAAATATTTTTGTGTTCTGAAATCTACTAGAAATAAGTTTCCCAGCTTTTATCATCACATTTAAAATGGATGATGTATTGTAAAAGTAAATATTATGAATGTTTTCAATGTTATCTCTTAACCACTGAATGTAATCGTATCTAGTTCTAGCATTTACTCCAACTAGCTCTCTATAATTATGAACTAAAAAATACTTTCTTCCATCATATTTATTCTTGATAATTTGGTTAATTTTAGGCCATATATCTTTACGACTACTTACTGTTGGAGTACCGAGTGCCTCCAAGTGAACAATGTTTTCATCGATGATAGATAGTTTTAGAGAATACTCATTATTCGAAGAAAAAAAAGACCATTCTGGTTTTTCCTCTACATGAAAGCCTGTAAATCTACATCTTCTCATTTTTAATTGGTTTGGTTGTGCTTTTAAACTCTGACTCAATAAATTTATCCCCCAAGTATCTATTTACGACACAAATGGCATAAATATGTGCACTTCTACGCATATAAATAGAAAAAGTTCTGATTATCAGAAAGAATAGTATTTTAGAAAAAATTAAATGGATTATTAAACTGCAATTTCAGTTTCCGAAACCTTGCCTACCGGAATCTCAAACGAGAACTCTGAACCTTTACCTATTTCAGATTTAACAAAAAAAGATCCTCCAATTAAATCGACGCAAGCTTTACTAATAGCTAGTCCTAAGCCTGTTCCATCGGTTCTCGTTGTGTAGAACGGTTCAAAAATAAGATCTTCCAGACCCTGGGCAATCCCTGTCCCATTATCGGTAATCTCTATTTCTACAATATCATTTCTATTTTTAGTGTCGTGTGCGTTTATT
>JADGDY010000068.1 GCA_016744655.1 Bacteroidales bacterium
ACTACGCCAATCCCCATTACAGAACCTCCATTAAAAGCTACTTCAAGAGCTTTATTTAGAGAAGATTGAGCGGCTTGAGTCGTTCTCACATTGGCCTTTGTAGCAATTTTCATCCCAATATAACCTGCCAATCCAGATAGAAAAGCTCCAGAAATAAAAGACACCACCACATAACCATTCGATGTGGCCTCATTGGTACTCTTGAAGAATAATAAAACTGCCACAGCGGCTACAAATACACTTAAAATTTTGTATTCGGCTTTCAAAAAGGCCATGGCTCCATCACTAATGTGTTTGGCAATGGTGGCCATTTTTTGATTTCCGACTTCTTGTTTAGAAACCCATTTCGATTTCCATGCTATAAATATAAATCCCAGCATGGCAACTACAGGTAAAAAGTAAATAATTTGATCCATTTTTTTAGATTGTTATTTGTTATAAAAATTAGGTTCAATAAAAAAATACAGGTAATTGAATACCTGAATAAAAATTTTGGTATAAGGTCTTATTGGTATATTAAATTTGATATAAAACATATGGGATTCAGATTCTAACTAGTGACCAAAACATTGATCACTGCAGACAAACTTGATGAAAGATTTTTTGCTAATTTATTTAGTTCTTGTGATGTATTCATATTCATTCTTCTTAATTTAATGCTGGTTTTGTCTATTAAATTAAGATGTCATTTTGCGATAAGTATTGTTTTCATTTTAGTTTTTTTGGTCCAATCAACATCCCATAAAAATCTTAAGCCAATAAAAAAACAGAAGCCCCAAACCCTTATAGTATTGTGAATTAGGGCAAATCTAAGGAATCGCATCCTTTTTAACTGATAAAGAATGCTAATGAATCGTTAATTCTTTAAACCTACAATATCACTATATTTTCAGAGCTGTATATTGAATCTTCGTGAACATCAAAGCACAAGAAATAAAAAAACCTGAAATAGATGCAGGAATCTAATTCAGGTTTTAAGCGTTATTTTTATAGAAAACAAAGAGAAAAAAACTAATTTTTAGTGCAGTTTCACTTGCTAATTTTCTTCATTGCTTTCAAGTTTTTCTTTAGTTCTTAATGAATCCATAAAGGTTAGATGATGTCTATATTTCTTCAATGCCCAACCTACTGGAATCAAAAGCAACCAACCTAAAGTCCAAATCAGAGGTCCAAAATAGGCTAAGGGTAATGTCAATAGAGAAACTAGTGGTTCTGGAACTAATTTAAAATAAAGCGTTTCTTTCTCAATTTCGGTAGGTGCATTACTAACTAAGTCATGTTTTAAAGCATAGTGCCAACTCCATAATGAGAGAAATCCTGCAATAGCAAGAAAAGCACTTTGTAACTGCATTAGCAAAACTTCACCTTCAAATTCTGCATCGAGTCTTACAAAGTAAATATAAAGCATGAGAGTAAATATTTGCACAATCGAAATCACTGAATGCTTGCTATTGGTTCGTTTAAGATTCCCAAACTGAAGATTACTCAAACCCCAATAAATAATGACTAAAACCAAACCTATAAGAATCACTGTATAATTCAAATAGCTCTCCGTTAACACCTTAAACAACTCTTCTCTTCCAAACCCATCAATTTGCGGGTTGGGCATAAGTGTGAACAACTTATAAATCATCAAGGCATAAAGTACATCGATAATGACTGATAATCGAAACAATTGTTTTTCGCCTCGTTCCACTAAAGCTTCTGTTACCTCTTTCGGACTGACCTTTAACATTCCCTTTATTTTACTCATTTTACTTTGCTTCATCATTAAAAATAGCTTTTGATTGATAAATAAAAAGAGAACGAATCTTATCCCAAAACCCTCCTCCAAGAACAAATAAACTGATCAGTAAAAGAACATCACCTGAAATGGTAAAATACCTCATATACAGTTGCACTAGCTCTATCTCTACTATCAATAAATAAGGTAAAACTACCCCTATTAATAATGGAATCATAAACAGGACTAATCCTATTCTATACCTTGTCTTACTGACCAAATCTGGAGGACCATGTTTTTTAAACCACCCAAATAGATTCGATTTTAAATATTGAAAACCTGATTTACCAAGTACAGCAGCTGCTACCAGCATAAAAACCTCAGGAAGACCTATTGCCAATATTCCAGACACAACAGATTTTACAGTTGTTGACCAATTGGTTTTCATCACCAAGGGTATTAAAAGCGGTACTAAAAACCCTGTAATAAATATGGCTCCACCTAAAAATAACCGCCCTTTTGATGGCGCTTTTTCTTCTTGTTTCATCATATAAAATTTAGAAAACTACTATACTATTCACTTTATTAGATTCCCTATAATAATGGAAATATAAAAAGTATATGTTTTTGCATTTCTTATTTATTTTTTACCAACAGGAATAGTATAAGAAACATTGACCCTATAAGAGTTTTGAATAGCAGAACCATTCCAGTCTTTATAAATAGCACTGGTTCTATACTCACCATATACATTTAGTGAAGAGGTTTCAAAAACCCAAACCTTACCAAATCTGGCACCAATAGGCAAATAGAATCCACCACTATCCCAATCGTAAAGTGCAACCATATCTGCTGTTCCAAGATACATTCCTGTTTTTCCAAAACGATAATTTAGAAAAGGAGCAATTCCCAAAGGATTCACATCTGATGTTCCTGGTGCTAAAGCATTTGGATCAACCGCACGAAACGATTGAGTAAAAAGCAAACCATAAAACCACTGCCCACTATTATTCACGATAGCAGCAGCAATACCATATCCCCATTCTTCTTTTGAAACATCAGGATTTCCTGGCATGGTTGCCAAAGGTCCAATACCTGCCCTACCTGTTCCCCAATCTGAAAATTTAGGAATAATTAATGCAAAAAGCTCCGTATTTCCCAATCCTGATTTTCCCGTGGCCGTATTCTCATAATGGCGGAAAGTAAGGCGAGGAAGTATCGTTAACGATTTCATAGGGATTGGGGCTACCACTCTCAATTGCACATAATTATCCAATCCTGGTGAGCGAGGTACTCCATTAATCAAGTCAGCATGATAATCTGGCATGGATTGATAGGCCAATTGAAAACTCCACTGTGTGGCTGTTGCGTCCATAGCGGCAGATTCTCGACTTTGTCCTTCATTTTCTGTCGCTTCTTCCTGACCATATACAGCACATGAGAATACAAATATCAATAGTATTGAAAATAGATTTTTCATCATTAATTTGGTGTTAATTCTTAATTCTTGTAAAAAGAAAGAGGCAGTCTGAAAAGGTAACCATCAATCAATTAAGCAATACCGTAGTGACGATATATCTGATATTCAACATCAACAGTGCTTAATCAATGGCATTAATTTCAGACAGCCTTATCATTTAATCTTTTCTAATTTTGAGGTTTAGTTTGCAAAGACTGCAGTACTTTGTCTACACCTAGAGAACCTCCTCTTACAGGTGGAAATTCCTTGAATGTTTGTAAGAATTCCCCAACATAGGCCTGAGCTGGCACAAAAGTCCACATATTGTCTGCAAACCAACGAATGTACATTGATGATTTATAAGAAACTTCAAATGGGTCTGCTCTGAGGTTAATTAAAATCGGCCAAGATGGCGTTTTTCTATAGGCTTCATTTATGGCCCCTTCCATGATCGTAAAATGCAATTTCCAGTTTTTATATCTCAATGCATTTAAATTTCCTCCAGCATCAAAATAGAATATTTCATTTCTTGGAGCTTCTTCTGTATCTCCTTTCCAGAATGACATCATATTATAGCCATCAAGATGAACTTTAAAATTCTTCTCACCAGCCTGATATCCAGTCAATAATTTTTCTTTAACATCTGGAACACCTGCAGCTGCAAGTAAAGTTGGCATCATATCTTCATGAGAGTGAATATCGTTAAAAATGGTACCAGGCTCAATAACACCAGGCCAACGAATCACACAAGGCACACGGAATCCACCTTCCCAAGTCGTTCCTTTTTCACCAGCAAATGGTGTAGTACCACCATCAGGCCATGTGAATTTTTCTGCACCATTATCAGTGGAATACATCACGATAGTATTATCGATAATCCCAAGTTCTTCCAATTTGTCTAAAACTCTACCAATAGCCTTATCGTGTTCAACCATTCCATCAGGATATAGTCCAATACCTGTAACTCCAACACTCTCCTCTTTCAGGTGAGTCCAAACGTGCATTCTTGTAGCACTTAACCATACAAAAAATGGTTGCCCTGCTGCATTTGCTTTTTCGATAAAAGCGATAGCTGCATCTGTAAATTCATCATCAGCTGTTTCCATTCTTTTTCTTGTCATTGGTCCAGTATCTTCTACTTTACCATCTGCATAAGAATGCAAAACACCTCGTGGTCCAAATTTCTTGTGAAAATCAGGATCTTTTGGATAATAATAGGTCTCAGGTTCTTCTTCAGCATTTAAGTGATAAAGATTTCCATAAAACTCATCAAAACCATGGTTGGTTGGTAACATTTCATCACGATCTCCTAAATGGTTCTTACCAAATTGACCAGATGTATAACCTAGTGGTTTTAATAATTCAGCAATAGTTGGCTGATCTTCCTTTATTCCTTGTTCTCCACCAGGCATCCCAATGGTTAATAGCCCAGTTCTAAAAGGATGCTGACCAAGAATAAATGCAGCACGCCCTGCAGTACAAGATTGCTGCGCATACCAATCGGTAAATACAGCACCTTCTTTACCAATTCTATCAATATTAGGAGTTTGGTAACCCATCATCCCTTGGTTATTGATACTAATATTGGAATATCCAATATCGTCGCCCCAGATCACCAAAATATTTGGTTTCTCAGTTTTCTGAGCAAACACTGTAGTAGTGAAAAACACGGAAAAAATTAAAAAATACGTCAAATTTCTCATAATTTTTAGTTTATTTATTAGTTTCTAAATATAGTATTTGGCTGACCTTTTATAATCAATAAGTGCAACCTTTTGTTTTCTAATAGAAAATCCATTCCCTATTTATCAGCAGATCTATTTTTAATGTTTGTTCAAAGGTAAAATTTATTCCAAACAAAGAAGTATATAATACTTATTATGCACAAATAAAATGAAGGACAAAACCTACAACATGGAGTTTATTCATCTAATTTATAAGTGTTTAATTACATTTCACATTATCAGAACAGCCTATTCGTTATATATTCATATTAATTCACAACATTACCTATGATGTGAATTTAAATAAGGCATAAAAAAAGTCTAGCTTGTAAGATTCGTGAATTTGGGCCAATGATTTTAAAAACTAATGCGAAATTAACTCCAAAACATCGTTTTAAATAAGCTGGCTAGGCGACAGTCTCACCTCCATCAACAACTATAACTTGGCCAGTCATAAATGATGCAGTATTGGCACAAAGCCAAACTACTGAATCGGCAATATTCTCAGATAAACCCATATGTCCCATTGGGATTTTTTGGACTAGCTTTTCTTCTAATGCTTTATGCTGACTTAATCCGGAGGTCATACCAGATTCTGTTAAACCCGGACACACAGCATTCACTCGAATGCCTTTCTTAGCATATTCAAGGGCAGCTGTTTTTGTGATTCCAATAATAGCATGTTTGCTTGCAGAATAAGCCACCGTATTTCCTCGCCCTCTTATTCCAGCTAATGACGACATATTTATTATTGCACCACCACCTTGTTCTAACATCTTTGGAATTTCATACTTCATGCACAACCAAACACTCTTTAAATTGATACTGATCACTCGATCCCACTCTTCCTCATCAATATCTGCTGTTAAGCCGGGTTGCATGGATATACCAGCATTATTAACTGCAAAATCTAATCTACCAAAGGCACTGACCACTTCATTCATCAATGCTTGTACTTGATCTGATTTTGATACATCACATTTAAAAAACTGGGCGACTCCGCCAAATCCTTCAATTATTTTTACCGTTTCCTCACCCCCCTCAGTATTGATATCAGAAACCATCACCTTGGCTCCTTTTTTAGCAAAAGCAATCGCTGATGCACGTCCAATTCCAGATCCAGCCCCAGTTACTACTGCAGCTTTATTATTAAAGTTTTCAGTCATAATTCTATTGTTTTATTAGTAATAACAGTTATTGGTTTATGTAAATATGTTTAGTTGTTAAAATTACAAATTTTTAATTAATTAAACGATTAATTTCATTTTCAATACCAATAGTATACTAAATAAATTTCATCTTTGAACCAGATTCTTCACTTCATTTCATTTCGTTCAGAAAGACAATGCATTAGAATATGACTGAAAGGAAGAAGGGTTTTGATTTTTTCAAAGGCAAAATCAAAGCCCTTCATCCTATTGCATCACCTAAACAATTGTCACTCCGAAGCGTAGCGAGGAGTCTTTAATGATTATTAGGACGCTATTGGTTTACAACAACTAATATGATTAAGATAGGTCTTTGCACTATTGCCAAGCACATAAAAATGAGCTATTCTATTTCTGATAAAAAACTCTATTTTTGCAAAAAATAAAATGCCCTATGCAAGAATTAAAGGTTTATAACACATTAAGTAGAAAAAAAGAAGTTTTTAAGGCCATTAGCGCTCCTCACGTGGGAATGTATGTTTGTGGGCCTACAGTTTATAGTGATGTACACCTTGGTAATTGCCGTACTTTCATTTCTTTTGATGTGATTTATCGTTACCTTACAGCCATAGGATACGATGTAAGATATGTGAGAAACATTACCGATGCTGGGCATTTAGAAAATGATGGAGATGTTGGAGAAGATAAAATCTCAAAGAAAGCCAGATTGAGTCAATTAGAACCCATGGAAATTGTACAGAAATACACTTTAGATTTTCATAAAGTTCTAGAGCAATTTAACAATCTTGCTCCAAGCATTGAGCCTACTGCTACCGGACATCTGATTGAACAAATCAGCATGGTTGAAGATATTCTTGGAAAGGGATTAGCATACGAAAGTCAGGGGAGCATCTATTTTGATGTGAATGCCTACAATAAAGATTTTGACAATGACTATGGCAAACTCTCAGGAAGAAATGTGGAGGAGCTGATGAGTAATACAAGAGAATTAGATGGGCAAAGTGAAAAGAGAAACCCTGCCGATTTCGCACTTTGGAAAAAAGCTTCTCCCGAGCATATCATGCGTTGGAAATCACCCTGGAGTGTTGGCTTTCCTGGTTGGCATTTAGAATGCTCTGTAATGGGAACGAAATACTTGGGCGAACAGTTTGATATTCACGGTGGTGGAATGGACTTAAAATTCCCTCATCACGAATGTGAGATTGCTCAAAACAAAGCTACACATGGTGCTAAAAACCCAGTAAACTATTGGATGCATGCCAATATGCTGACTCTGAATGGACAAAAAATGAGTAAGTCTACTGGAAATACTTTACTTCCAGCAGAATTATTTAGTGGTGATAACGATAAATTGAGCCAAGCTTTTAGCCCAATGGTAGTTCGTTTCTTTATTCTTCAAGCGCATTACCGCTCTACTTTAGACCTGAGCAACGATGCACTTCTTGCTGCTGAAAAAGGTTTCCAAAAACTACTCACAGCCATGGAAACTCTAGAAAATCTTAAATCATCAGACTCCTCAAGTGTAAAAGTGGAAGATATCATGAATAAATGTTTCGATGCCATGAATGATGATTTCAATACTCCTGTTCTAATTGCCAATCTTTTTGATGCTGTAAAACTTATCAATAGCTGTAATGATGCTAAAGAAACCATCTCAGCAAAGGATTTAGAGAAGCTTCAAAAAGACATGAATATGTTTGTATTTGATGTTCTCGGACTCAAAACTGAAACCAAAGCTGAAGGTGGAGATGATGAAGTTCTAGAAGGTGTTATGCAAACAGTTTTAAGTTTGCGCCAACAAGCCAAGCAAAATAAAGATTGGGGAACCGCCGACTTGATTCGTGATGAATTGGCCAAGGTCAATATCAAAGTAACCGATACCAAAGAAGGTGCAGTTTGGAATGTAGAAGATTAACCTTCTCTTTACTCTTTCCAGTTTCTATATACTTTAAACTTATAGAAACTTAACATCTTATTAAACAACATGTCCCTTCTGATTCTGAGAAAATACTACATTTGCCTCAAACCAGATTAACCAACATATGCGTATTTTCTTAATTGCTGTTGTCAGCTTGTTGTACATGACCGCTATGAGTCAGGATACTTTAAACATCATGTATTATAATATCCTTAATTTTCCAGGTACTACTCCTGGAAGAGCAGACACCTTAAGAAAAACTTTGCAATATACCCTTCCAGATTTAGTGGTGGTAAATGAATTGAGCTCAGAAACTGGCGCTGATTTAATTCTGAATAATTCCCTAAATGTAGGAGTTGTGGATTATTATCAAAGAGCTGAATTTACTGATGGCCCTGATTCTGATAATATGCTATTCTTCAATTCAAACAAAGTGGCATTATATAGCCAATTTGAGATTGAAACCGAACTGAGGTTAATTAATGAATACATCATTTATAGCCTACCCATTGTTAATGATACTGTTTTTATATCCATTTATTCTGCACATTTAAAAGCTAGTGATGGAAGCCAAGAAGAGAACCTAAGATATGCTGAAGTTCAAGCTTTTAAAAATCACCTGAGCAGCAAACATGAAGTAAAAAACATCATTTTTGGAGGAGATTTAAATATCTACAAAAGCAGCGAAAAAGCATATACCGAGATCACAACAGGACAAGACATTCCTTTATACGATCCCATATTTTCTCCTGCCAACTGGCATAATAATTCTTCCTATGCCAATATCCATACACAAAGTACGCGCTCTAGCCAATTTGGAGGAGGAGCAACAGGTGGTATGGATGATAGATTCGATATGATTTTTGTGAGTACAGATATTTTAAATGGTGCAGATAGAGTTAGATATATCCAGGATAGTTACGAAGCATTTGGTCAGGATGGCAATAGGTTTAATCAATCAGTTAGAGTCCCAAACAACGCAAGTGCTCCTGATAGTATTATTAATGCTTTGTATTATATGTCAGACCACTTGCCAGTTATAATGGATGTGGTAATTCTAGAAGAGGCCAATTCAATAGCTGAGACACAGCTTTTAGAATTCGAGTTTCAGATTGAGAAAAACCTTTTCAGTTTTAAAGAGTTGGATGAGAAATTAGAGTTTAAGGTATTTGATGTAATAGGTAAAGAAGTTTACTCAAAGCAATTACTTCAAGGAATGAGTCAAGTTCAGTTGCCTTCCAACATTAAATCTGGAGTATATATTTTGCAGTTTTCAGAACTCCAATCCAATAAATCATTAATGACAAAGAAATACTTAGGCCTTTAATATCTAGGTAATTTAGCCTAATTCTTCCTTTAATTTTTCCTATATATTTGCTCAATGAATTCTGCAGTACCTTCCTATAAAAAGATTTGGCACATCACCTATCCAATTGTCTTAACCTTGATTGCTCAAAATGTAATCAACGTTACAGATACAGCATTTCTGGGTCGAGTTGGAGAAGTAGAGCTGGGTGCAAGTGCCTTGGCAGGTATCTTCTATATCGCCATTTTTATGTTGGGCTATGGTTTTAGTACGGGTACTCAAATTATGATTGCTCGTAGAAATGGGGAAAAAGAATATGAACAAGTTGGAAAAATCTTCGATCAATCTAACTACTTCTTGGCTGGTCTCGCCTTACTGGTTTTCTCCATCATCTATTTCTTTGGTACTCCCATGCTTTCATTAATAGTATCCTCAAAAAACATTTTAGGAGCTAGTGAGGTATATCTACAAACACGAGTATTTGGTGTTTTATTTGCTTTTGGAAACCTTGGATTCAGAGCTCTTTTGGTAGGTATTACACAAACAAAAGCTTTAGGATATTCTGCAATAGTAATGGCCATTACCAATGTCATCCTCGATTATATTTTCATTTTTGGTCACTTCGGGATGCCTGCCATGGGAATCGGTGGTGCTGCAATGGCTAGTGTTTTTGCCGAATTTTCTGCCCTTGTTTTCTTCATTATCTACACCTTAGTAAAACTCGACAGAAGCCAATATCCCATTTTCCAATTTCCATCCATCGATTTTAAAATCATTGGCAAAACATTGGAGTTATCAGTATATGTAATGGCTCAATACTTCATTTCCATTCTTACTTGGTTCACTTTCTTTGCTTTTATTGAGCAAATGGGAGAAAGAAGCTTAGCTATTTCTAATATTGTTAGGAGTATTTATATGGTTTTAATGATTCCTGTGATGGCGCTGAGCACAGCTACCAATACATTGGTTAGTAATGCTATTGGGGCTGGTCACAAAGGAGATGTGATAAAGATTATAAACAGGTTGGTTTTTATTGGGGTGTTGATTGCGCTCCCAATTATGGCTTCCATGGTTTTTCTACCAGAAACTATGGTGAGTATCTATACCAATTCGGAGGAGCTTATTCAGCAAACCATACCTTCAATTTACACTATTTCAGGTGCTGTTATTTTGTTTGCTGTTGGTTTTATAGCCTTTAGTGGAGTGAGTGGAACCGCCAATACCAAAACAGCATTGTTCATAGAAATCATCACATTAGGTATCTATATTTCTTATGTTTATTGGGCGACAAAAATCATGCAATATCCTGTTCATATTGCTTGGACCAGTGAATATGTCTATATGGTTTTCTTGGCTCTCTTCTCCTATATTTACTTACTTTCTGGCCGTTGGAAGAAGAAAGAAATATAGCTCAACAACTAGGTTCTGGCCTTTTTAGTTTTTATTAATAATTTGATTGGCCTCCAGAATGAAAAAAACACTATTTTCGGTCTAATATAATTGAACGCTCAGCGTCTATAAGGACACTTAAAATCAATCTTCCTTACACACTCATAGAGCACTGATTTACAATATAATAACTACTAATTCATGGATTTCACAGGTAAAACCATTTGGATAACGGGAGCCAGTTCGGGTATGGGTAAAGCCACTGCCATCGAATTATCGAAGAAAAATCTGAGACTTATTATCTCTGATAGGGATGAAAAGGGTTTGATAAATACTGCTGCTGAAATTAAAAAGAATGGTAGCCAAGCAAGAATTGTAGTTTTAGATATGTCTGCTCAAGATGAAATCACCAGTACAGCAAATCGAATATTATCTGATGGGAAAACCATTCATGCTTTATATCAGTTTGCTGGTATCAGTCAGCGTTCATTAGTTCTTGAGACTCCGCTTGAAAATGATAGAAAAATCATGGAGGTAAATTTCTTCGGCATCATTACACTTGCAAAAGCTATACTTCCGCATATGATAAAAAACGGAGGAGGGCAATTTGCGGTAGCATCTAGTTTAGTTGGGAAATTTGGTTTCCCTTTACGCTCAGCTTATGCTGCTTCAAAACATGCCTTACATGGGTTTTTCGAGAGCCTTTTAGCAGAAAACTATGATGAAGGGGTTAGAGTTTCAATGATCATAGGAGGAAGAATCCAAACCAATATCTCCAAATTTGCTTTAAATAAAGAAGGCAAAGAACATGGAAAACTGGATGATGGTCAAGCCAATGGAATTAGTCCAGAAAAAGCGGCTGTACAAATTATAAAAGGCTTAAAGAAAGAAAAAAGAGAAATTCCAGTAGGTGGAAAAGAACTAAATATGCTAAAAATTAAACGGTTCTTACCCGGTTTAGCTTATAAACTAGCCCGAAATATAAAACCAACTTAAACGCATTTTTTAACAAACAACACATTGAATAAATAGAATTTATGGCAAAAAGAATCAACGGAATTCAGCAATTAGGAGTAGGAGTAATGGATGTTCAAGAAGGTTTCCGTTGGTATCGAGAAACTTTCGGAATGGATATTAAAATGTTTGAAGAAGCAGCAACAGCAGAGCTAATGCTTCCTCATACAGAGAACAAAACTCGTGAACGCCATGCCATATTAGCTCTTAATATGCAAGGAGGTGGAGGATTCGAAATTTGGCAGCATACTGGTAAAAAGCCTAGTCCTCAAACTTTTGAAATTCAATTAGGAGATCTTGGAATTTGTATAGGTAAATTAAAATCGTCGAACCTTGGGGAAACCTACCAGAAATACAAAGAACAAAACATCAAACTCCTCACCGATATTACTAAATCACCAACTGGTGCCCGTCATTTTTATATCAAAGACGAATACAATAATATTTGGGAAATCATTGAGGATAAATTTCTATTGCAGAAAGATAAGAAAGTAAATGGCGGTGTTTTTGGAGTGGTGATTGGCACCAAAAATATCGATGAAAGCCTTAAAGTATATCAGGATATCCTTAACTATTCAGAAGTTTTATCAGATTCGGAAGGTATTTTTGAAGACTGGATGGGCGTACCCGGGTCTAAAAACACCAGTAGAAGAGTTATTCTAGCTCATCCTAAAGATAGAAATGGTACTTTTTCACCATTACTTGGGCCTTCTCAAATAGAACTAGTAGAGGTGAAAGACAGAGAAGCAAAAGGTGTTTTTGATGGAAGAATATGGGGAGACCCTGGTTTTATTCATCTTTGTTTTGATATCAACGGAATGGATGAACTTAGAGAAGAGGTTAAAGAAAAAGGATTCCCTTTTACTGTTGACAGTGCCAGAGCTATGGACTCGTTTGACATGGGTGAGGCAGCAGGAAATTTCTCCTATATTCAAGCTCCAGAGGGTACTTTAATTGAATTTGTGGAAACTCACAAAATTCCCCTCATCAAAAAAATAGGCTGGTTTCTAAACCTAAAAAAAAGAGGAGAAAAACCATTACCTAAATTGATGTTTAGTGCTTTTAAGTTTATGAGGGTTAAATCATAATTAGTCTCTGTAAGAAAACTCCGATAAAGCGTTATGCTTTTTCTGAAAACAGTCATTGACAAAAGTCAACTCCTTGATTTTCATAAAAACCAAGCCTTGTTCTCGAAACTTTCTTCCTAAAGACACAGAAAAAATGTGTAGTTCTTTTTGCAAGTACTAAATATTTCTCGTCCTACCTACACAATGAGGGTTTTGTCTACATTAATAGTTGAAAAGCTTTAACATCATTTGCTAAGTGAATCATATTTTCGAAAAACCATTCTTTTCTTTACTTTTACAGAAAAATGAGGTAATGAGACAGAGCTTATTTTATACATATATTTTTTTGTTATTGATGGTGCTTTTTTCAGCATGTTCAACATCAAATAATGAAGATAATTCTTCATCTCAATCAACATTTCAAAAGGAGATAATTAGTTTAGCAAGACTTGATCAAGAAATACCACTTTCTGTATCAGATGACGATATCAGAACTTGTCACCAAGCAATTGACTTAGCTCGAACTTTAGACAATAAAGAAATAGAGCTTCAATGTTTAATCAAACTTTTTGAACTTCAAAACAAACAAGAATCATTTAGAGACGCTCTACAAACTGGGAATCTGGCTATAGTTCTTGCTAATGAACTAAAAGACCAAGAATCACAAGCTAAGATTTATAAACTGTTTGGCAAAAACTATTATCACCTAGCATCCTTCCATAAAGCTTTTGAAAACTTTGAATCTTCACTCAAACTATATCTTACTATAGAAGACACTGCTAGTCAGCTTGATATTTTAAATATGCAAGGGAATATCTATTTTTCATGGCAAGATTTTGATATGGCATTTAGCTATTATAAGAAATGCTTGAAGCTTGGACAATTACAGGCAAGGAACTCTATTATTGCTAAAGCATTGAGCAATATGGGAGTTGTTTATGCTGCTCAAGCTGAAAATAAAGAATTAGAAGTTGATTCTATAAATATTCTCGCAAACAAGGCGTCTCAATACTTATTGAATGCTCTTGTGATTCTAGAAAAAACCGACATTGATGATATGCGAGCTGAAATTCTAAATAACCTTGCTCAGGTTTATGTACTCTCAGAAAACTATTCCAAAGCTTATGAGACCATTGAACAAGCCATCCAAATCTCCAAACCCATATCAGATAGAATATATATTAACTCTAATAATACCTATGCAAATATTCTTTTCAACCAAGATTCTTTAAATGCTTCAGAATCGGTTCTATTATTAGTTAAGGAAATATCATCCGATAAAGGCTTTAAGACTCAATACTCTCAATCCTTAAACCTGCTCAGTCAGATATATTCCAAGCAAAATAATTTTGAGAAGGCTTATATCTATCAAAAGCAATATTCTAACTTGTCCGACTCTATTTTCAACCTTGATTACAAAAGAAAAATTGATGCTATTAAATTGTCTAGTGAAATGGACAAGGTTATTGAGGAACAAAAACTGAAACGTCAGCAAAATTTCAATCGAACGCTCATCATTATCATTATCCTGATAGCCATCATCATTATCATTGGCCTCCTCTATTCTCAATCTCGTACCAGAAACCTTAATTTCAAGCTTCAAAACAATCTATTGAGTGAAAGACTAGAGACTAGAAATAAAGAACTCACTACCAGAATTATGGCGCTCATTCAAAGAAATGAATTAGAAAAAGAAATTGTTCAAAAGCTTCACTCTCTCCAACCTAAAATGAAAAAGGAAAACCAAGGCGATATTAAAGAGATCATTAGCGATTTAAGCTTTAAACAAAACGATCAGCTTTGGAAAGAGTTTGAAGTCAGGTTTGAGAGTGTTCACCAAGAATTCTTTAGTAAACTAAGTGAATCATTCCATGAACTCACCACCAATGAAAAACGCCTTTGTGCATTCCTATATTTAGATATGAGTTCCAAAGATATTTCTGCAATAACAGGTCAAAGTACTAGAGCGTTAAATGTAGCTAGAACTCGATTGAGAAAGAAATTCGATATCACCAACAGTCAACAAAGCCTTTCTTCCTTTTTAAACAGCATTTAAACCACGATTCATACCATCCTCATTTACTGAATCTTAAACATACTTGTGCACTAAAAATGCACCAAGGTTTTTCAACTGTATTGTTTTTATAGCCTTAAATTATTCTTCAATAATCTCCTGATCTTATAGATTTGCCAGTAGTTATTTAATGATTAACCACTCGCATTGGCAATTAAACGATTTTATATCAATGATGGAAAAGAATAAAGAAATAGAAAAAAAAGCCATAAGCAAACTTGAAGATCAGAATAAAGCCTTGAAAAAGCTTATGGATACATTAGATAAAAAACAAAAAGAAATAATTATAAAAAATCAAAAACATGAGAAAGCTTAGTTTACTCTTTATTTTATTAATAGCTGGAATCACACAGGTTCAGTCTCAAAAAACCTATCTAGGGGAAAACCTGAATCAAAACAATAATGAAAAAATTGTAATGGCCAATGGTGATTATGCCTATTGTATGGTAACAGGTGGTGGCGGATCTGGAACTACGGGTTGGGCAAAAATGCACATAGACCCTGTTGAACTTGAAAACATTGGCCCCAAACCAGCGGACCTTTACTTTTTAGGTGGTGATTTTGCACAAGATGGAAAATGGTATGTAACAGAATATTCAGGTAAGTTTTATGAGCTAGATACACTTACTACTGAACTAAATCAATTAGCGTCTTGGAGTATTACACCATCGGGATTTACTTATTCTCCTGCTTATGAAACACACTATGTTTGTACTGGAAGTGAGTTATATACTGTAGATATGGACACCTATACTTTGGAACTTATTGGACCAATGGGAAACTCGGGAAATATGGTAGGTATAGGTGCCGATTTTAGAGGAAACCTTTGGGGAATAGATACCAATGATGATAAACTATATTCTATTGATCCTGTAACAGGTACCGCAACTGCCATTGGAGAATCAGGTTTTAATTTCGATTATTTACAAGGATGTACCTATGACAAAAATAGTGACAGAATGATGCATGGAGGTTTTTGGGTAAGCCCAGGTGTTCATGGTGGATTATTCACCTACGATTTAGAAACAGGAGCCGCCACAGAACTGGCTCAATTTACTCATAACGATGAAGTTACCGTAATGTCTTTTCCTTGGACAATGCCTGCTCATGGTAGCATTTCTGGTTTAGTAAGCGATGCGTCAAACGGAAATCCGGTTACTGATGTAGAAATGAAATTAGAGGCAACCGATGGAAGTAATGGTTCATATATCATCAAAATCACAGAAGATGATGGTTTATATTCTTATGGAACAGTATTGCCTGGAACCTATAAAATCACAGCAACCAGTGCTTCTTTTGCAGTGGCAATTGAAAATGACATCGTGATTGAGGATGGTACAGTACTAGAAATTAACTTCGAATTGAGTACTGCCAGTAATTCTGCAAATTTTACGGTATTGAAATTTGATGACAATTCACCAATGGCTGATGCTACTATAGCTTTTGCTGGCCAAACTGGCCAAACCGATGCTAGTGGTATGATTAGTTTTGAAAACATTGCTGCTGGAATCTATGAATACACAGCAAATTACACAGGATACTATGAAGGTTTTGGTGATTTAGAAATTACTGAAGGTTCTCATGAGCAAAGCGTTTCACTATACGAATTAAATAATGTAGCAGTTGACAAAGTAATTATTGAAGAATCTACAGGAACATGGTGCGGACCTTGTGCTTTACTATCTCCAACTATTGATGATATTTATGAAAGTGGAGCTCCGGTAAACATTATAGCCTATCACGCTGGTGACCCTTTTGAAAATGATTATGCTAGTTCTAGAAATGGATATTATGGTGTAGTTGCCTATCCGACTTTAACTTATATGGGTCAAGAACCAACAACTGGTGTTGTTTCTGAAGCGGTAATAATGAACAAAATTAATAGTTTTGCTGCACTTGAAACTCCTGTCGCTATCGACCTTACTAATTTAGAGTTTGATAATATGGCAAACACAGTGAATGGAATTGCAAAAATTGAAAATTTCGGTCCAGTAAATTCTGACCATATGCGTTTACATTTAGTTTTAGTTGAAAACCATATTCCTGAAGAATGGCAGGGCTTACCTGAGTTAAATTTTGTGGAAAGAACTATGTTCCCAGATGCAGATGGAACTGAATTGGACTTTAGTGATGTTGGAGAAGGCAATTATGAATTTAATTTAACTCTTGAAGATATTCTAGATTTCGAACATGCTACTATTGTCGCTTTTGTTCAAGATAACCTAACAAAAGTTATTTTTAATGCCACATCTCTAGATTGTAATTTGATAACTGGAACTAGCGATCTAGAAACGTCTAGTTTTCTTATAGCTCCAAACCCTGCTACAAATCAAGTTTTTATCAACTCGGAGGAGGCTATTCAGTCTATTAAGGTTTATAATAATACTGGTCAGCTTGTGATTGAAAAACCAGTAGTTAACACGATGTCTGACAAGTTAGATATAGCTGAATTAGTAAATGGAGTATACTTCATAAAACTTGAAACAGCACAAAACGAATTCACGCAAAAATTAATTAAGCGATAGATTATACCATATGTAATTAAAGATGAGCTTATGCTCATCTTTAATTTAACATTAGTAAATACCAATATAAAAACAATTAGGTCATTATTTGAGTTTTAGTTTAACACTAATTTGTTTTTATTATAGGTATTATCACATTAAGTAGAGTTAGTTGTGATAGCAGAAGTTACCCAATGGTAGCTTCTGCTTTTTTTAAGAATATTAACCAAACCTATTCTCTTTTCATAACAAAAAATATAGGATGTGGACAACCAATACAAATTGAATATTTAGAACGTCAGCTCTAACTTTTGTACTTTTTTAGAAAAAGTACAATAAAAACTCCGCGGTATCATCAAGTCTACTCCACAAATGAATTTTCGGAAAAACAATAAACTCCTCCTTTTAGTGTCATTCAAAGAATGATCACTAACGATCGTCAAACAATATTGTTTTTATTTCCTTCAATCCATTTGCTGCGTTTAACGACTTCCTGATAAGGCGGAAGAAGACTTCCTTTGGAAGCCTGTGTGAATTTTGCATGACTTTATGCAGACCTCACAGTTAAAGTACTTGTATACAACCAAGTAAAAATCAATATGTTTTTCCTATAAACTCCAGTTCATTAATTAACCTTAATATACTTTATGAGAAGTAAATAATGGCGCTTTAACCCATTTTAAATCTCTCTTATGCCAAAGAAGGAATCTTTATCATTTTTAGACAGACAAAATTTATAAAAATTAGCCAAATGAAAATAAACCATCATACTTTTTGTTAGTTTTATAAATTAGATTCGTCTAATGAACAAATTGCTTTTAATGACCTATATCAGAAATATAATATTCAGCCTTTTTATGTTTTTCTTACTTGTGGCAAACTCCATTAATGCACAAGCACAAAGAACCGAATTAGACTATTTCGAGGCCAGTGATAACTCAGGAGAGATATTACTCAAATGGGCTATTTCAAAGGGAAGTACCTGTAATGGAATCACAATCACCCACTCGTCTGACTCCCTTTTCTTCACCCCTATTGGGCGAATAGAAGGTGTTTGCGGAGGTACTGACTCGCCTCAACCCTACAGTTTTGTTGATTTGAATCCTCTGAAAAATCAAACAAACTATTATAAGCTCGAACTTGGAACCTCCTCCTTTTCCGATGTGATTTCTATTTCATTGATACAAAAAAACGAAGAAGGTTATCAAATCAGACCACAGCCAATTACATCATTAGCAAATATTTATTTTGATAATCCTGATTTTGACAATGCACAATTGAATATTTACGATTTTAATGGCCAATTGATTTATCAATCAGAAACCAAAGAAAATCATTTTGAAATTGACAGTAATAATTGGTCTTCAGGTCTTATGTTTTTCTCCATTATTATTGAAGGGAGAGAGATAAAAGGCAAACTTTTAATTGCCCACTAAGTCCTATTCAGAATTATACTATTTTTACTCATGTATTTAAACTCCTTAAAACATGAAACGCTTCTACACTTTCTTTTTACTAGTTTTAACTCTAATTATTCCTATTGTTTCCCATTCTCAAGTAAGAGTTATAAAGGAATTAAAAGCAGATTGGAAATTTCAAAAAGGAGCTGAAGAATCAGCATACAAAATAGATTTTAATGATCACAATTGGGAATCTGTTACCGTCCCTCACGATTGGGCCATCTATGGCCCTTTTGATAAAGAAATAGATAAACAGACCGTTGCCATCACTCAAAATTCAGAAATATTTGCTACTGAAAAAACAGGCAGAACAGGTGCTTTGCCTTATATTGGAGAAGCTTGGTATAGAAACCAATTTGAAGTTCCCCAACTTCATAAAAATCAAAAAGTGATCCTGCTATTTGAAGGGGCTATGAGTGAACCCCAAATTTTCATCAATGGAAAAAAAGTAGGAGAATGGGGATATGGTTACAGCTATTTCTATTTTGACATCACCGATGATATCACGACAAATGGAATGAATACAATTGCCGTTCATTTGCAAAACAGAGGGCTTTCATCAAGATGGTATCCTGGAGCAGGATTATATAGAAATGTTTCTCTAATCATTAAAAACCAAGAAAGCATTGCACAATGGGGAAACTTTATCACCACTCCACAAATTAGCTCCAAACAAGCCCTTGTAAATATCAAAACCAAAACTAGTGGGAAAGATAATAGACTAATAACTACCATTTATAATTCTAAAGGAAACAAAGTTGCATCATTGGTATCTAAAGAAACAAACACTGATGAATTTGAACAAAATATAGAAGTGCAAAATCCTCAACTGTGGAGTCCAGAAAACCCATATTTATATACTGCCCATACCCAATTATTCAAAGGAGAAACCCTATTAGATGAAATAAAAACAACGTTCGGAATTAGAGAGATAAAATATGAAGCCCATAAAGGATTTAGCCTAAATGGTGAAATCAGAAAATTTAAAGGTGTTTGCTTACATCATGATCTAGGACCATTAGGTTCAGCCATCAATAAATCGGCTTTAAGAAGGCAATTACAAATACTAAAAGACATGGGCGCCGATGCCGTGAGAAGTTCTCACAATATGCCATCTCTAGAGCAGTTAGAACTCTGCGACGAAATGGGAATCATGTTTTTGGCAGAGAGTTTCGATGAATGGGCAGTGGCGAAAGTAGACAGTGGTTATCACCGATTCTTTGAGGAATATGCAGAAAAAGACATAGTGAACTTAGTGAGGGCCACACGAAACCACCCTTGCATTGTGATGTGGAGCTCGGGCAATGAAGTTCCAGACCAATGGGGCGAAAAAGGAGTTGAACGAGCACAATTCTTACAGGATGTATTTCATAGAGAAGATCCCACAAGACCAGTAACAGTAGGGATGGACCAAGTTAAAGCCACCATGGAATCAGGCTTTGGAGCATTACTAGATATTCCAGGCTTAAACTATAGAGTACACCTTTACGAGGAAGCTTACGAAACTTTTCCTCAAGGTTTTATTTTAGGTTCTGAAACCGCATCAACAGTGAGTTCAAGAGGAGTCTATAAATTCCCAGTAGAGAAAGCTACCATGAGAAAATATAATGATTTACAATCCTCTTCCTATGATTTGGAATACTGTAGCTGGTCGAACCTCCCCGACGATGATTTTGTTTTACAAGATGATAAACCTTGGGTAATAGGTGAATTTGTATGGACAGGATTTGATTATCTTGGTGAACCCACTCCCTATGACCAAAGCTGGCCTTCTCGTTCTTCTTATTTTGGGATATGTGATTTGGCCGGTATACCCAAAGACCGATACTTCCTCTATAAAAGTCGCTGGAATACTAATGAAGAAACCCTACACATTTTACCGCATTGGAATTGGGAAGGCAGAGAAGGGAAAACCACTCCAGTATTTGTTTATACCTGTTATGACAGTGCCGAATTATTTGTGAATGGTAAGAGCATGGGTATTCAGAAAAAACATCATGCCACTCCTCAAAATCGCTACCGCCTGATGTGGATGGATGTAAAATACCAACCTGGAAGTCTAAAAGTAGTTGCCTACAATAAAAATGGAGAGGAGGCTACAGTAAAAGAAATCCATACTTCGGGAGTGGCAGAGCAAATATTTTTGGAGACCGATCGCCACAACTTAAAAGCAAATGGAGAAGATTTGGCATTCATTACGGTTTCTGCTTTAGATAAAGATGGAAATCCTTGCCCAACAGCTTCAAACGAATTGTCATTTAGCGTTAAAGGCAATGGAAGATTTAGAGCAGTTTGTAATGGAGATGCCACTTCATTGGAATTATTTCACTTACCTAAAATGGAATTATTTAGCGGTAAGTTGGTTGTCATTGTTCAATCAGGTAATGAATCTGGAGACATAGAGCTTACTGTAGAAGGAGAAAGGCTAGAAAAAGCAAGTATTCAATTATCAACTTCTAATTGATTAGTTCCTTAATCACAAATAATTAACTTTGTGTTGACGCTATACAACGCATGATAATGGAAACTAATATTAAATATGATCATTTAATTATCTATTATTTCTCCGGCACTGGGAATGCTAAGAACACTTCCATCTGGATTGAAACAATTGCAAAAGAAAATGGTCTTACTACTCTTCTGATCAACTTAGACCATAAAAAATACATTGAAACCCCAACAGTAATAGGAAAAACGCTTATTGGGTTCTGTGCACCTACTCATGGTTTTAACCTACCACCAATAGTTTTAAATGCCATTTGGAAATTCCCAAAACTAAAAAATACAGATGTATTTATCATCAATACCAGAGGAGGATTAAAACTATCAAAACTCTTTTTACCGGGTTTAAGTGGTTTAGCACAAATTCTACCTGCTCTTATTCTTTTAGCTAAAAGATTTAGAATTGTAGGAATGCAACCTATTGATCTACCTTCAAATTGGATTTTTCTCCACCCAGGGCTAAAACCTAAAGTCATTGACTCCATCTATCAAAGGTGTCATCCAATCATTAACAATTTCACATTAGACATCTTAGAAGGCAAAAGAAAATACAAAGCTTTGCTCTCACTTCCCATTGATATTCTTACTACTCCTATCGCCATCCTCTACCTGTTTATTGGTCGCTTCTTTCTTGCCAAAACACTAGTGGCAACAGATAATTGCAATTCATGTGGAAAGTGCGTTAAACAATGTCCAGTAGGAGCCATAACAATGCTTGACCATATTCCTTTTTGGTCCTATGAATGTGAAAGCTGCATGCGGTGCGTTAATATTTGTCCGGAACGTGCCATTGAAACTACTCAAGGTTATAATTTCGTTTTTTTCGTCCTTGCATTTACGATCATTCCTCCAAGTTTATTTTACCTTATGAGTACTATAGGCTTTAGCAACTGGATAAGCTCTTCCGTTCTTACCGAGAACCTTTGGGAGCTAATAACAATGCCTATTTATTTGGCTCTAGCTATTATCAGTTATAAAATCTTACATTTTGGCATGAGGTTTCATTTTATAAATCGAATGATAAGATATACCTCTCTGAGTTCAAATAAGTTCTGGAGAAGATACCATCCTCCTAAATACTAAGCAATTATTGATTTGCTTTTATTTATCCATCATCTTTTCCAATAATTGAAGGGCATAAAAACAAAGCCCCATGAAAGTCAATCTATCAATGCTTTTGATGCTTTTCTGATATCAAAATACTTATTCTAATAAAATAGAGAAAATAATAGAGTTACTTTACCATCCTTTACAACTCCTTACCAACCTTTACTACACTTTACAAGATAAGCACAGAAACATGGAGACTTGGAGACATGGAAACATGGAGAAATAACAGAAATACTTTACAATCCTTTACAATTCCTTACCAACCTTTACTATTTTTTACAGGATAACCACAGAGGCATGGAGACACAGAGAAATAACAGAAATACTTTACCATCCTTTACAATTCCTTACCAATCTTTACTATTCTTTACAGGATAAGCACAGAGGCACGGAGACATTGAGATATGGAGACTTGGAGACTTGGAGATATGGAGACACAGAGAAATAACAGAAATACCTTACCATCCTTTACAACTCCTTACCAACCTTTACTATACTTTACAGGATAAGCACAGAAACATGGAGACTTGGAGAAATGGAGACATGGAAACATGGAGAAATAACAGAAATACTTTACCATCCTTTACAATTCCTTACCAACCTTTACTATTCTTTACAGGATAAGCACAGAGCCACAAAGGCACAGAGAAAATAATAGAGTTACTTTACCATCCTTTACAATTCCTTACAATCCTTTACTATTCTTCACCATCAACAGACTCCTCAAATTTCTTTTCGCCACCAACAATAGGAATGGTGATACTTGTTCCATCTAAGTCTACTGTAAGTTCGGTTCCGGGTTTTGGGAGTAGGGTGAAATCTCTATCGCTGGCGAAAATCATAAGACCGATTTGTTGGCCTGCAGGAATAATCTGGTCATCGGGTTGTAGTTCAAATGTCATTTCGTAAAACTCACCTGGCTTTAAAGGCTCACTTTCAGTTAAGGATTTGTGATTTTGCAAATCCGCCCATCCCCTAGTGATGATATTATCGGTAATCTTGGCGTGTCTGCTTTTGTTCCAAGGCAATGAAACCAGATATACTGAAAGGTTCACGGCTGGCTTGCTACTGGCAGCTTTTATGGTGATGCTAGGAATACCTGAAATATGTAGGTCTTCTTCTAATACTGGACTTACATAAATCAATCTATGCTCTGTATCTTCTGCTTGAGCCAAGGCTTTTCCTCCAAAAGAATAATTATCCACTAGAGTTTCCTGACCTTGATTTTTCACTTTCGATGTAGATAATGTTCCCTTTTCAGGAGCACCACTTGTAAGGTATAATGTAACAGTGCTGGCTTCTGGATTAGGATAATTCTCATAGGAAGTAGGCTCTTCTTGCTTGTCATTCTCACGTACTATCCAAGCTTTTGCATCTTCTTCTACTCCGTTTTCAATTCCATGGAGATAACACGTAAACCAACGATTCATCATGGTCATTGGTGGTGGGCCACCATGTCCGTTTTGGTGATAATATATCTGCGAAGGAATTCCCATTTTTTGAGCCTCCTCATAAATTCTATAACTGTGTTCTGGCATCACATTCCAGTCGTTAAAACCATGCGACATCAATAAAGCAGCTTTCATGGGTTCCATATCGTTTAGGTAATCTCTTCCGGCCCAAAAATCGTTATAATCACCAGTTACTCTGTCCATACCATCTTTCATCTCACCGTCTCGAACCACTTTATTGCTATAAGCTCTTTTAGACTCGTCACCACTATGAATAAAGTCGTAAAGCACATCGATATCCTCCCCTAAATAACCACCAGGAGAACGCACCAAACCATGGGAACGGTAATAATGATAATAAGAAGTATTAGGTGCAATTGGAATAATAGCTTCCAGCCCTTCAACTCCTGTAGTAGCTGCTGCCAAAGGGATAGTTCCATTGTATGAAGTTCCTGTCATTCCTACCTTACCTGTAGACCAATAAGCTTCTACTTTCTCATTTCCTGTTCTGCTGGTAAAACCATCTGCTCTTCCACATAACCAATCTATCACTGCTTTAGGAGCTAAAGATTCATTGTCGCCACCAACGGTAGGAGAACCATCGGACAATCCAGTTCCAGGAGAAGAAGAGTGAACAATAATATATCCTCGAGGAAGCCATTTTTTCACATGCGACTTAGAAATAATAGGACGCTTGTTTCTTCGCTTTATCTCAGGAGGATGAACGAGTTGAGGAGAAGGCTGATTGAGCTCTTGATGAACATTATAGAGATAGTCGGACGAGCCAGAACCCATCCCATCAAAATAAGGGCTAGAAATATAAATCACTGGTAATTTCAAACCTTCATATTCTGTTTGTCCCGGACGTGTAACATCTACATGCATGCGGTCTGGTTTCCCATCACCATCGGTATCAAACTCAGTCTCCACCCATAAGTCTTGACGTATCCATCTATCAGAATCCTCAAACTCAGGTACAATTTGTGCTTCTCCATCTTTAAATATAGGACCTACCTTTTTTGCCTTCTGCGCTACTAAGCCCATTTGCAATAGCATGATGGTCGAAATGGTTAAACTGATAATGATTCTCGATTTTGCCATGACTGTTTTTTTTGACTAAGATATTAAAAATATTGAGCGGTCAGATTTGTTATGGATAATGCGGTGCTGTCCACATTTAATAAACCATACTTTTTTCTTTTCAAACCCTATTTAAAAGATAATGAAACGTCGCTTTACTTTCAGCTTCATTCTAACGCTGATCGGGCGACTTTGTAATACTTGTAATATTCTTTCTATAAATATTGCGGCGCTCTGCACCTTTTGACTGGGAAGATGTCATTATATTTTTGTCCGAGAATTATCGCAAATTAACACGGATTAACGGAATCTGTAGATAGATTTTCTTTTTATTAAAATACATGTTGATTTCTAAACATAAACTCAAAGTATGAGTTTGCCCTACTCCTTTTTATCTATCCTTAATCAATAAGGAATTATGAGTGACAAGAATTGTTAGAAGGGTCAGAGATCGGAATGTTGCTGTTCGTAACGATAATGATAGAATCGTCATCAACCGAAGCGTCAGCTGTTGGGGAAAATGAAAAAGGACAGGATTGCAAACCACATGCACTCATTAATTCACTGAATTTTGCAAGAGATTTATATCAGGGCAAACTCACACTTTTATATTAAGCACCTTTAGTAAGTACTCTTCATTCCATCCCGCCTTAAGCCTTTTCCCAGCTATTCCCTGCTTTTCTGA
>JADGDY010000069.1 GCA_016744655.1 Bacteroidales bacterium
ACATAGCTGTAATTCAGGAAGATATATCTTAGGCATGATTTATTTATTAAAATATTGTAAAAAAGCGCCCTGCTATTTAGACTAAATAAGAATAAAATAAAAAATTATTTATCTTTACCGCACAAAAAAACCTATATAAACAACCTATTTTCTTAAAACCTATTTACTATAATTAATTGTAGTAAAGAAAATACTTTATAAATATGATAAAAAAAGTACTTGTCGCGAACAGGGGCGAAATTGCTATTAGAGTAATGAGATCCTGCCGCGAGATGGATATTCGTTCCGTTGCTGTTTTTTCAGATGCCGATCGTTCATCCATGCATGTGAGATATGCTGATGAAGCTTATCACATTGGTCCCTCACCTTCTGCAGAAAGTTATTTGGTTATTGATAAAATTATAGAAGTGGCCAAAAAATCTGGCGCCGATGCCATCCATCCCGGATATGGTTTCTTATCAGAAAATGCAGAATTTAGTGATAGATGCAAAGCTGAAGGTATTGTATTTATTGGCCCCGATTCTCATGCCATTAATACCATGGGAGATAAAATTACTTCTCGTAAAAAAATGATTGCTGCTGATGTTCCTGTAGTTCCTGGAACTACAGACCCAATAATTGATGAAGACGAAGCCATTAAAACCATTAATGAAATGGGACTTCCTGTGATGATCAAAGCATCAGCTGGTGGTGGTGGAAAAGGAATGCGTTTGGTCAAGAAAGAATCAGAAATTCTAAGTTCAATTAGAGCTGCTCGTTCTGAGGCTCTGAACTCATTTGGTAATGATGCAGTATATATTGAGAAGTATATCGACTCACCTCATCATATTGAGTTCCAAATTTTAGCTGATAATCATGGAAATGCTGTTCACCTTTTTGAAAGGGAGTGTTCTGTACAAAGAAGACATCAGAAAGTAGTAGAAGAAACTCCATCTCCTATAATGACTCCAGAAGTGAGAGAAGAAATGGGAAAACACGCTGTGGCTGCAGCACAAGCTGTAAATTACTCTGGAGCTGGAACCATTGAGTTCATCACCGATAATGATTTGAATTATTATTTCTTGGAAATGAATACCCGCCTTCAAGTGGAACACCCTATTACCGAGCGTGTGGTTGGAGTGGATTTGGTAAAACAGCAAATTAACATTGCTAATAATGAAGTCTTAAAACTGAAACAAGATGAACTTCAACAAAAAGGACATGCTATAGAATGTAGAATTTATGCTGAAGATGCTGAAAATAATTTCATGCCAAGCCCTGGTGTTATTAAGCATATGAGCGAGCCATTGGGTTTAGGAATTCGTCATGATGGTTATGTATATGAAGGATTTGAAATCCCTATCTTTTATGACCCTATGATTTCGAAGCTTATTGCCTGGGCCGAAACTCGTGAAGAGGCTATAGAAAGAATGAGAAGAGCATTGTATAATTATAAGATTACTGGAATTAAAACTTCCATGAAATTTTTAGAGCGTATAATGGAAACTCCTGACTTTGTAAATGGACAATATAATACCCATTTTGTGGAAGATAATATGGAGTTTTTAATGGCTAAACCTGATTATGAAGGTGACAATGAAGATATGGCCATCATAACTGCATTTATAAACTATACTGACAAGTTAGATAAAATGCAACCAGAGCCTATGAAGAAAAATATGGCAAAGAACTGGAAAGACTTTGGAAGAAAGAGAAGTATCTTAAGATTATAATTTCAACCTAAATAAAAACTATGTTAGAAGTAAAAGTAGGCGAACGATTAGCTAAAGTGAAGCTCATGAGTCGCGATGGAAATACAGTCCAAGTTAAGGTTGATGAAAAAATATACAATCTTGATTTATTGGAAGTTGAGAAAGGTGTTTACTCCATTTTAAAAGACAATCGTTCCTATAATGTGGAATTAGTAGAAGGAGATAATGCCAAAGAATTTACAGTGAATACCTACGAAGAAAGTTTTGATGTTAATATTATTGATGCCGAAACTAGATACCTCATGAATCGTGGCAATGGCGATGAAGATGATGGAGATAAAGCCATTAGTAGCCCAATGCCAGGGAAAGTAGTGAGTATCCCAGTAAAAGTAGGTGATAAAATTACCGAAGGCACTACTGTTGTTGTTGTTGAAGCTATGAAAATGCAAAGTGAATACAAAGTAAAAGTAGACCGAGTGGTGAAAGAAATCTTGGTAAAAGAAGGTGAAGCCATCGATGGAAAACAAGCATTGGTAATAGTAGAATAGCTGTAAACAGAAAAAAAACAAAGAAATGGATAAGATAAGAGAAGAAAAATTCAACTTATTAGATAAAAATAACAAAGAAGCGGAACTCGGAGGAGGCCAAGATAGAATAGATCGTCAGCATAAAGCAGGAAGAAAAACAGCCAGAGAGCGAATTACCTATTTGTTGGACAAAGGGACCTTTGTGGAGTTGGACAAGTTTGTCACTCACAAAACCACAGATTTCGACATGGATAAAACCAAATTCCTAGGCGATGGTGTAGTTACTGGTTATGGAAAAATCGATCGTAGATTGGTTTACGTGTTTGCTCAAGATTTCACAGTATTTGGTGGTTCTTTAAGCCGTACCAATGCCGATAAAATTATTAAAGTAATGGACATGGCCATGAAAATGGGAGCTCCTGTTTTAGGACTCAATGACTCTGGTGGTGCTCGTATACAAGAAGGCGTTGAAAGTTTAGCGGGTTACGCTGATATCTTCTACCGCAATGTGATGAGTTCTGGTGTGATTCCTCAGATTTCTGCAATCTTAGGTCCTTGTGCCGGTGGAGCAGTCTACTCTCCTGCCATCACCGATTTCATCATGATGGTAAAAGAAACCAGCTATATGTTTGTAACTGGTCCAGAAGTAATAAAAACAGTAACTCACGAAGAGGTTACTAAAGAAGAACTTGGTGGCGCCATGACTCATAATAGTAAAAGTGGTGTTGCCCACCTTACTGCTGATGATGATGAACAAGCCATGATGATGTTGAGAGAGCTATTGAGTTTCTTACCATCAAACAATATGGAAGATCCACCAGTTAAGGTTTGTACTGACGACGTAAACAGACTAGATAAAACGCTTAATGAATTGGTACCTACCGATCCTAATAAGCCATACGATATGATGGATTTAATCCATTCTGTAGTAGATCAGAAACACTTCTTCGAAATCCAACCACACTATGCTCAGAATATCATTGTGGGATTTGCAAGAATGGCCGGTAAGCCCGTTGGTATTGTTGCCAACCAACCAGCTATGTTAGCAGGGGTTTTAGATATCGACGCCTCTACAAAAGCGGCACGTTTCGTTAGGTTCTGTGATGCTTTTAATATTCCTATCATTACCTTAGAGGATGTTCCTGGGTTCTTACCTGGTACAGCTCAAGAGTTTGGTGGTATTATCAAGCATGGTGCTAAATTGCTTTATGCATTTGCTGAAGCCACAGTTCCTAAAATCACTCTAATTACTCGTAAGGCCTATGGTGGTGCTTATGATGTAATGTCGAGCAAGCATATTGGTGCCGATGTAAACTTTGCCTACCCTACTGCTGAAATTGCTGTAATGGGTCCTGATGGAGCAGTAAACATCATTTATAAAGGAAAGCTCAACGAGGAAGAAAAGGCAAAAGCAGTAAAAGAATACCGCGACAATTTCGCTAGTCCTTATAAAGCTGCACAAATGGGTTATATTGATGAAATCATTAAGCCAGAAGAAACCAGAAAGAAGTTGATTCAGGCTTTAGAAATGACTCAAACAAAATCAAAAGTAAATCCTGCTAAAAAGCATGGGAATATTCCATTGTAAGTATTGATTAACATTGGTGAGTATAAAAAACACAGCTTAAAAGAGCTGTGTTTTTTTATTTAGAATTAACAAATACCATAAACTAAAAGTTGAATACTTACACTATAATAAATGAATCTGTCATTTCTACGAATCGTTGTGAGGAGAAATCTGTTATTATATACAAAGATTTCTAATTCGAATCTAAACAAAGGACAATTCAATGTCTGGTACACAATAATTCCATACTGCTAAGTTTTGATGTTTATAATAGGAAAATATATAATTGAAGTATAGCTAATACTTTCATTCAAGAAGGACCGTTGAATTATTAAAAGATACAATTGAAATATTTAAAACCCTAAGAATAGAATAGAATAGAATAGAATAGAATAGAATAGAATAGAATAGAATAGAATAGAATAGAAGGTTCTCTAATAAACAAGTTAGGCGAAGTCAATGACTTCGCCTGGAGAATTTAAACTTAAAAAAAACTTGTTTTTATATAGGTAATAATTGTTGTCTATGGAATTAAATTTGGAGAAAATAAAACTTAGAAAATCTAATTATTACTTGTTGTTCAAAAACAATATCTTACAATTTGGTTCAATACCAAAGTACAGATCTACGATCTGATTAAAACAAAAACAAGTAATTTGATTAAGAATTTGAAGGAGGTCCTCTTAAAACAGGAGTTAAATAGCAATCTTGTGATTTGCATTTAATGAGTTGAGTACTCACAATAGGTACTTGAAAAAAGCTAACAGATTCAGATTCTCCTGTATCCATTGCCAAATCACCATTATTAAAACCAATCTTATAGCTAAGTCCACTATCTTCTTTTATGGATGTTTTTTGGTCGCTCTTAATATACTCTAACTGACCTAATAAATCTTCGCCATAGATTTTATGCATATGGAAATTCAAAATAGACGCGACGCTCACCCATGCTATTGAGAAAGCAATAATCAGGTAAATACCAATATGTTTTTTTGATTGTTCCATAACTAACAATACAAAAGTCTGAAATAAAATTGACAATAAGCATATGAAATCGGGGTAATTTACAATTTAGTATGATTCTAAATAACAAAGATGAATTAAATGAACAAGGTCTAGTTCTATTAAAAGAGTATTTCAATTCTTAAATTAAAAGACTAATTTTGCCTTTCCTTAAAACAAACAGAATGAAAACGATCAAATACCTTATTATTAGCCTAAGTTTAGTTATTACTCTTCACTCCTGTGATGTTGCGCAACAAGTGATGACAGATTATGAAAATAGCAATTCCAGTAATAGCGCATTAACCGAAAGTGAAGTAGTTAAAGGCCTTAAAAGAGCCTTAAGTATTGGTGCTGAAACTGCAGTTAAAGATTTAGGTGTTACCAACGCATTCTACGGAAATAATGCTTATAAAATACTTCTACCTAAAGAAGCACAAGCCATTACTCAGCATAAAGACAACCCTATGCTGAAGGCTGTTGGTATTGATAAGCTTATAACTGATGCAGAAAAAAGCATGAACAAAGCTGCCGAAAAAGCTGTTATAAAAGCCAAACCTATATTTGTAAATGCCATTACGAGCATGAGTATTCAAGATGCTTTTGGTATTTTAAATGGTGGAGATACAGCAGCAACAAATTATCTTAGAAAGAAAACTTACCAGCAATTATATTCTCAATTTAAACCAGAAGTTGGAAATACACTAAACCAGCCGATATACCAAGGTATAAGTACTCAAAAAAGCTGGAATGAATTAACAGGAGCCTACAACCAAGTAGCACAATTTGTTCCGGGATGGAACGCTGTAAACACTGACTTGGAAGACTATGTAACTCAAAAAGCTCTTTCTGCCCTCTTTGAAGAAGTTAAAAAAGAAGAAGCTAAAATAAGAAAAGACCCGGCAGCTCGTATCGATGCCATCCTCAAAAGGGTATTTGGATAGGTTTATTGTTCGGAACTCAAGTTTATAAATATTTTTGCCCAGAGCTCACCTTCATCAAATTCATAGGGCGTGGTAATAACCTTAAAGTCTATGAACTGGTACACATTACAGCAGTCTATTTCTTCTATTTTCATATCCAGTTTAAAGCCGATGAGCAACTCATTTTTTATCCCTAATTGATAAACATGAGGTCCTGTTGTATAGGTAATCTCAGACATACGTATAAGTTTCCTTTGATTTAAGAAATCATAGGGTATATTCTCCGAATCTTTATTGGTAATATAAATATCACTTTGCGAAATTATCCCACTTTCAAAAGCATTTAGCCCTGTGTTCTCATCAATGATCTCAAAATATAGAGGTTCAGGCGGCGTGGTACAATCAATGTCTTCACAATCTTCTTTGGTACTACAAGATGCTACTACAATCATTAAGAATAGAAAAATATACTGATTTAATTTCTTCATAAATACACTTTTAGGAAACATCAATTCTCAAATGAATTGAATGTCTTAAACAAATATAATAATTTTACTAATAATTACTGTAACCAAATCACTGATTCAACATCAAATAGCTAAATTAAAACGTTCATTATTGAACATTGCTCTATCATTGCGAGCATTTAGATTTAAATAGTTTAATGCTAAGCTATTTAAAGTCTTATCATTATGGTGACTGACACAACATTTGAAATAACTATATGCTTTTTAAATAATTAACTACACTTATCAATATACATTAAAGAATATCAGTATTTTAGACGAAATATTATCAACTAACAAAATCACATTATGAAATCAATGAAAATTATTTTACTTACTATTATGACTGCCTTTATTGGTCAAGTTAACGCTCAAGACCTAGAAGAAGTATTAGAATCTCATTTTGAGGCCGTGAATCAAAAAGCTATGCTTAAGGTAGATAACATCCACATGGTGGGTAAATCTGGAAGAATGGGTCAAAATTTCGATTTCGAAATTTGGCAAGTTAGACCAGGAAAAAGTCGTATGGAAGTGGATATTCAAGGTCAAAAGATGATCCAAGTTTATGATGGCGAAAAGGGTTACATGGTTGCTCCATGGACAGGTTCAGCGGAAGCACAAGAAGTTGGAGAAACCGAATCGGAGCAAATGGCTGAACAAGCAGATATCGATGGTGAATTATGGAACTGGAAAGAAAAAGGTTCCCAACTCACATTAGAAGGAACTGAAGATTTTGAAGGAACAGAAGTAATTCTTCTTAAACTCATCAACAAAGCAGGAAATGAAAAAACATATTTTTTAGATGCGGATTCTTATTTAATAGTTAAAATTACTGGTAAAATGCAAATGCAAGGTGCTGAAGTTGTAAGTGAATCATTTTTGAGTAATTATAAAGAAGTTGATGGTATGGTATTACCATACTTTATCGAAAATAGAATGAACGGACAAGTTGCCAATTCAATAACTGTTGAAAGCATGGAATTTGACACAGAAATTGATGACAAGATGTTCACAAAACCTGAAACATCAAAATAATAGCATTATTATAAGCGTGAAATAGATTCTAAGACCTATTTCACGCTTTTCTTTTTATTCATTCACTTAATAAGCAAATCATGAAAAGACATTTCTTCCTTTTTATTGGAGTCATTTTGAGTATTTCAATCTTTGCTCAGAAAAAAGAAATTAAACTCAGCAAATATACTTTTGGAGAATACAAAGCCCGTGAAATTGGCCCTTCAGTGATGAGTGGTCGTGTATCTGCTATAGATGCTGTACATTCAAATCATAACACTATTTATGTTGGTGCCGCTTCAGGAGGTGTTTGGAAAAGTACAAATGGAGGTACCTCTTTTAAACCAATCTTTGATAAACATATTCAAAGTATTGGTTGTATTACCATTGACCAAAACAATCCAGAAACCATATGGGTTGGAACTGGAGAAGTATGGGTTAGAAATAGTACATCTGTTGGTGATGGTATTTTTAAATCGACAAATGGTGGTGAAAAATGGAAGAACCTTGGACTTAAAGATACCGAAAGAATTGGGCAGATCCTTATTGATTCTAAAGATGAAAATATTGTTTATGTTGCTGCATTAGGCCCACTTTGGCGCGCAGATAGTGCCAGAGGAGTTTATAAAACAACGGATGGTGGAAAATCGTGGAATAAGGTTTTGTTTGTGGATGAGAATACGGGCTGTAGTAGTTTGATCATAGACCCTTTAGATAATAATCACCTTATTGCTGGCATGTGGAATTTCAGAAGAACAGCTTATTTCTTTCATTCTGGTGGTGAAAGTAGTGGGGTTTTCGAAAGCTTCGATGGCGGAAAAACTTGGGATAAAATCACTAAAGGTCTTCCTAGAGGAAAACTAGGAAGAATTGCTCTAGAGGTATCTCCTGCTTATCCTCAAAGAATATATGCCTTAGTAGAATCTGAGAAATCGGCATTATATCGATCAGATGATTCCGGAGAAAACTGGAAAATGGTGAATAGCAATTCTCAAATGGGTGAAAGACCATTTTACTTTCAGTATATGAAAGCTGATCCTGTTGATAGTGCTCGATTATACAAACCTGGGTTTAGTATGGTGGTTAGTGACAATGCAGGAGAAAATTTCGAAAGTCCATTTGTTGGTGGAGGAAATGTACACAGTGATCTTCATGCACTTTGGATCAGTTCACAAGATAATAGAATCCTATATTTAGGTACTGATGGCGGCATGTATATATCTGTTGATAAAGGAAATACATGGCGTATGGTTCGCAATCTTCCATTGTCACAATTCTATCATGTTTCTGTGGATAACGATGTACCATATAATGTTTACGGAGGATTACAAGACAATGGTTCATGGTTTGCACCCTCAAAAAGCCCTGGTGGAATCTCAAATAAAGATTGGCAATTTTTAGGTTATGGAGATGGTTTCAATGTGTTCCGAGATCAAGTGGATCTGAATTTAGTTTATTGGCAATATCAAGGTGGAAATTACTCCAAGAAATATCTCAATTCTGGAGAACAAAAAACCATAAAACCTGAACCAGAGGAGGGCAAAGAAGAATTACGATTCAACTGGAACGCTCCAATGAGTTTTAGTCCAGATGGCAAGAGAATGTATGTGGGTTCTCAATATCTTCATTTAAGTACAGATCAGGGAGAGAGCTGGACAAGTATAAGTCCCGACCTTACAACAAATGATCCATTAAAACTTCAACAGGAAGAAACTGGTGGACTCACTATTGATAACTCCGCAGCCGAAAACCATTGTACTCTTTTCTGCATTGCAGAATCGCCTTTAGATGAAAAAGAAATTTGGGTCGGTAGCGATGATGGACAACTCCAAATTACTCGTAACGCTGGTAAAACTTGGGAGAATTTAAGCAATAATATCACTGAACTTCCTAATCATACTTGGGTATCTCATGTGGAACCCTCCTCTCATTTTGCTGGTACAGCTTATGCTACTTTCGATGGTCATAAAAGTGGAGACCCGAATGCATATATCTTCAAAACTACAGATTATGGTAAAACATGGATTAACCTAACTACAATTACTTTACCCATCTATAGTCATGTTATTAAAGAAGACCTTATTAATCCAAAACTTCTATTTTTAGGAACAGAATTCGGTATGTATATCAGTATTGATGAAGGAAAACAATGGGTTCCTTTTAACGGTGGACTTCCAAAAGCTTCCATAAGAGATATGGTATTTCAAGCTCGCGAAAACGATTTGGTTATTGGAACTCATGGTAGAGGTATTTTTATTATTGACGACCTCACTCCTCTTCAAAGCATGAAAAAAGAGAATTTAAGTGAAGATGTGGTATTCTTAGATTCCCGTCCGAGTTTAATTTCTTATTTAGGATGGTCCATAGATCAGCAAGGAGATAATGATTATTCTGCATCTAACCCACAAAGCAACCCATTAATCACCTATTATCTTAAAAAGCGTCATATGTTTGGCGATATGTATATGGAAGTATATAATGATAATGGAGAAATGCTGAGTGAATTACCGGCAGGGAAAGGAAAAGGCATCAATAGAGTACCTTGGAATATGAGAATGAAAGCTCCAAAAGTTCCTAAATCATCTCAAATGCTAAATGCCGCTTTTGTTGGTCCTAGCTATCCTCCAGGAACTTATCATGTGAAGCTATATAAGAAGGACAAAGTTTACGAGCATAGTTTTGAAATACAATACGATCCCAATTCTAACCATAACGCCGAAGATAGAGATTTAAGATATTCTACTTTATTGGAAGCCTATTACTTAATAGAGGAATTGGCGTTTATCGATTATCAAATTCTCGAAATCAGAGACCAAGCCAATAAAAACAAAGCTATTTCTACAGGGAAATTGAAAATTGAGTTGGAAGACTTAGAAGCGGAAATGAACGAATGGCATCAAAGTATTTCTGCAACAAAATATGGAAGAATTACCGGAGAAGTAAGATTAAGAGATCGTCTCGCCGATGTATATAGTGGTGTGATGTCTTTTCAGGGCAAACCATCCTCTACTCAAATAACTCGTTTGACCGATTTAAAATTGGAAATTGAAGCGATGAATAATGAGCTTGAAGAGTATAAAAACAAGGAGATGAACAAGCTGAACAAGAAGCTCAACAAGAATGAACTATCTATTATTGAGCTTAGTAGTAGAACAGATTTTAATGCTAAAAAATAGATACTTAAAAAGAGACGATTTGTTCAAAATGAGAATCCTCAGAATCGACTTACCACAGTAGTTTGCTAATATACAAGAAGATACAAACATGGCACGAATATAGGATTATTCGTGCCATGACTTTTTATATCGAAAATAAAACTTTAATTAATCTAGTGATTTTTCTAGGAGCAATAGTTCTATTTAGTTATTTATTCTTATAGAATTGTTTATTTATCAGCTCCAAAAGATGCCGAATAATCCTGATATGATTGATTTAAATAAGCCCCTTCACCAAACCAGTGAATGATAGGATTAAACTTTTCTGTGTTCATATATCCATTAACAACAGTTAATACTTTGTTTTCGCCATTCATAAAAACGTAGCTTGGATAACTCATTTTATTATTCAATAAAGTTGCAGCCAACTGATGAGTAGATCTTCTTCCATCTGGATTTGGATTCACAAATTCTTTTCCCATAAAACTAATCGCTTCCCCTTGTTCTGCATCTAATTTTACACAATAATACTTCTCTTTCATATACTTCACAATGATAGGATCAGCAAAAGTAGAAGCATCCATTTTCTTACACCATCCACACCAATCGGTATAAACATCCACAAAAATTAATTTAGGATTTTCGGTGTTTAATGCCACAGCTTCTTCAAAAGAATACCATTTAATTTCTTCAGCTTCTTGAGCATTTATCATTGTTGAACTCAGTCCTATAATTAAGGCCAATAGAAACAGTTGTTTTTTCATCTTGTTATTGTTTATTTAGGCTAATATTTTTCTCTCTCAATATCACGTTTGATATCTTTTTCTTTTAAACTGGCTCTTTTATCATAGGTGTGTTTTCCTTTTGCCAACGCAAACTGAAGTTTTGCCAAACCTTTATCATTGACAAAAAGAGCAACTGGCACTAAAGTATATCCTTTTTCATTAATTTTTATCTTCAGCTTCTTTAATTCACGCTTTGTTAACAAAAGTTTGCGGTCGCGTTTGGGTTCATGGTTATAATGTGTACCCAACATATATTCGCTAATATGCATATTACGTACAAATAGCTCCATTCCAAAAAAGCTACAATAAGCATCTGTAATAGTTGCTTTACTATATCTAATCGATTTTATTTCTGTTCCAGTTAACTGAATTCCAGCTACAAACTTCTCTTCAAGAAAATATTCATATGAAGCGCGCTTGTTTTTTATATATACTGATGGTAGTGCCATTTCATTAAAAATTGGATGCAAATTTATGAAAAATAAACCAGCATATATTAATTTACCCACATCTTTCACTAACCTAAATATATACTGTTTTGTTAATCCTAAAAAAAGTGGTAAATTGCATTATCAAAGGACTTACTCCAATGATAATATATTTTAAATAGGGGGATTTTGGTGAGAACCAAAATGTAAATATAATATATGGAATCGAACACGAACCAATCACCAAACAACCAAAAGCTTGTTGATGTATTAAAAACAATAACTGAACAATTACATGCTTATTCAGCTTATTTAGTTAATGCTCATCAACCTAATATTCTTATCCTAGAATCATATTTGACACATCCTAATCAACATCAATTTAATGATTTAATGATAAATCTCAGTCGGAAGATGATAGAAAATAATAGTAAATCACGATTGTTTAGTGATTTAGATAAAACTAATAGCAACATCCACCCTATTTCTTCTGCATCTTTATATGAAATTCCTGAAACCAATTCAAAATACTATTTGGGGATCTTGTATTTGGAGCCTAAAATATTGGATGATGTTCAAGAGACAATTCTTCAATTGTGTTTAGATAACATATCCTTACAACTAAAACAAAGCTCTACGCCTTCAAAATTCTTTTATGAAGATGCTCCTCAATTACAGCTTTTTCAATTAATATTTAATTCTGTACATGAGGCTATAAGCTTACATGATGCAGAAACCGAACAATTTATTGCTGTCAATAATCAATTCTTACAACATTCTAAATACAAACAAGAAGATATTTTAAATAAAACTGTAGATGAATTAGGATTTTGGCAATATGAGGCTGAACATAAAGAGTATTCCAAACAACTAAAAGAAACAGGCCTTGTAACAGATTTCCCAGCACATTTCTCTAATGCTAAAGGAGAAATATATTCCGGTTTAATCTCTGCCAGAACATTCGAATTCAATAGTGAAAATTATTTCATTATTATTCTTAGCGATACTACTCTACTCAACAAAACCCAAAAAGCATTAGAGTTAAGCGAGAAAAAATTTAGATCTATATTTAATTCGCTTCCTGACCCGGTTAGTATTAACAAACTAGACGAATCCTATGCTTTCACGGATATTAATACTGCATTTATTAAAAATTTAGGTGGCAATTATAATGAGTATATTGGTAAAAATGGATTTGATTTAAATCTATGGGCAGATTCTAAAGAAAGGCAAATCTATATAGAAACTATTAAAAAACATGGTTGTATTGATAATTATCAAGCTAAATACCAACACCCCGATGGTAGAATAATTGAAGGTTTATTATCGGCAAAAACAATAGAAATCGACAATATTCCTCATCTTTTAGTTCTGCAAAAAAATATAGATCAACTTTTAAAATTAAAGGAATCTATAAAGCAAAGTGAAGAGAAATTTAAAATGATATTTAATGCAAGTCCTGATGCTATAAATATTGTAAGGTGGGATGATTTCACCTTTGTAGATGTGAATCATTCTTTCCATACCATTACACAATATAAAAAAGAAGAATTACTAGGGAAATCGATAATTGACTTTGGTTTTTGGGATAATTTAGAACATGCCAAAAGCTATTTCCAAGAATTGGATACCAAAGGAGAAATTAATAATTTCAATACTACTATCTGCCTTAAGGATAACAGTACATTGGATGTTCTCATTTCGGCTACGAAAATTAGTTTAAACGGAGTTTCTCATATTCTGAATATTAGCCGGAATATAGAAGATGTTAGTTCAATGAAAAAAGATATCATTGAAAGTGAAAACAAATTTAGAAGTGTTGTGGAAAACTCACATGCCTCTATTGTTATTATTGATAGCAATAAAGTTTTCAATTATGTAAATCCTAAATCAGAAGATATTTTTGGATGCAAAGCAGAAGAATTAATTGGCCAAAAATTTGAAAAATGGATTCACCCCTCAAGTATAAAAATCGTTAGAGAACGGTACGAAAAAAGACAAAAAGGAATTCAAGTTCCTGAGCGTTATGAATTCAAAATTGTACATAATGATGGAATTATTAAAGATATAGAAATTAGTTCATCAATACATAAAGACCTGAATGGAAATATCTTTACCATAGCACAGTTATTAGATATTACAACCAGAAGAAAAGCCATAAAATCAGCATTTCACGAACAGCAAAAACTACAACAATATTTAAATATTGCTCCATACATTCTTATTGCTTTAGATATTCATGGAAACGTAGAAATGGTTAATGATAGAGCCTGTGAAATCCTTGGATATAATGAAGAAGAAATTCTAAATAAAAATTGGTTTGAGACATTTTTACCTAAAGAAAACATTGTTAAAACAAGAAGAGATTTCAAACATATTCTTGATGGTGCACAATTAGTTTCTGCCTCTGAAAGTGATATTATAACTAAGGAGAATAAAGTTAGACGTATTCATTGGCAGAGTACACCAATTAAAGATCAAGAAGGAAAAATAAAGGGATTATTAAGTTCTGGTGAAGACATCACCGAAAGAATGAATACTCTAAAAATATTAAATCAAACTAAAGTCATTGCCATTTTATGGAAATATCAATCCCTTAGCCAAGTACATCCAATTGAATATGTTTCTAATAATATCAGCAAATTAATTGGTTTCACACCTGAAGAACTGATTGAACAAAACATTCAATATCCTGATTTAATACATCCTGATGATTTACCACGTGTACTAAATGAAGTAGATTATTACGCGAATAATTCTGCTTTTAAAAATTACAGCCACGAATATTATAGATTAAAATGCAAAAATGGCAACTATGTATGGGTGGAAGATCAAACTGAGATCATAAGAGATGTCCAAGGCGAAATCACTCACTTAAATGGATTATTAATAGATGTTTCGGAGAAGAAAAAATCTATTGAACTCATAAAGGAAAGCGAAGAAAGATATAGAACAATTTTTAATTCTAACCTCGATGGCCTAATTATTCTCAATGAAAATGGCGATATAGTTGAGGTAAATGAAGTAACATGTAATATGTATGGTTACTCTTATCAGGAATTGATGAATAGAGATTCTGCAAAAATTAAAATTGCTAGTGAATTAAATATTTATTTCATTAAAGACTTCCTTGAAACCAACAAAATATTAGTAGCTGAGTCAGAGGATATGAAAAAAGACGGAAGTAATTTCCATATCAACGCCAAACTGAGATATATTACCTACAATCATGAAAAGCATATTCTTGTGATCATCAGGGACATTAGTGATATTAAAAAAACTGAAAAACAGCTCACCGAGGCCAAACATAAAGCAGAAGAAAGCGACCAACTAAAATCAGCTTTTTTAGCTAATATGTCTCACGAAATCAGGACTCCGATGAATGCAATCATAGGGTTTTCAAGCCTTTTGGAAGAAGATGATATCGACGCACAAGAAAAAACTGGTTTCATCAGCAGGATTAAAAATAATGGAGAGAACTTGTTGAATCTCATCAATGATATAATTGATATATCTAAGATAGAAGCAAATCAAATTCGCTTTATCAATGAACCAATTATTATTAAAGATTTTCTTTTAAACCTATTTGAATCGTTTGAAATAGAAGCACAAAGTAAAAATATTGAAATCCGTTTTGCATATAATGATGAACAAATTCTTAGCTCTTTTCAATCTGATACCAACAGGTTAAATCAAGTTATGGCCAACTTTCTTAGCAACGCTTTAAAGTTCACTCCTGATTATGGGAAAATAGAATTTGGTTGTAGGATTGATAATCAAAATATCATCTTCTATGTAACAGATACAGGAATCGGCATACCAGAAGCAGAGAAAGAATTTGTTTTTGATAGATTCCGTCAAGCACATATAATGACGCATACCGACTATGGTGGTACTGGATTAGGACTAAGCATCTCAAAAGGTTTAATTGAAAGTCTTAATGGAAATATTTGGATGGAATCTGTTGAAGGAAAAGGTTCTAGTTTCTTCTTTAGCCTCCCTTATTAAATACTATAGTTCTGATGAAAATCTAATAAGGTATCAATAGGTTGCTTAATAATATTCCCTAACATATATCCTCTTTCAGTCAATACTTTATCTAAAATGGTTCTGTAAGTCCAGGCAATAGATCCTTGAAAGCTAATTGGTAATGATTTATCGTCATTTAAATCAATAACAAACTCATCTAAAAACTGATTAAAAGAGGATTCTATTAAACTTATAACAAAGTCATTCTTCTGATGCGATAATATAAATGGACTAAAACTAGCCAAAAAGCGATTTGGGTTAGGAAGGTTATATAGTTGGTCGAGTAAACGAGATAAATCGAGATGTGGATATTTCTGTTTAAAATCTTCAACTACTTCAGCCGGAGCTTTACCATTAAAAATGGCTTTTAAAAGCATTCTTCCTAAATGATTACCAGAACCTTCGTCTCCCATAATATATCCAAAAGATACTGCTTCATTCGTTACAAATTCGCCATCGTATAAACAAGCATTAGATCCTGTTCCTAAAATGCAAGCAATTCCTTTTTTCTTTCCTAATAATGCACGAGCTGATGCCATCAAATCATGTTCGATGTGAATGGTGGCATTTTTACAAGCATTATTAATTCCCTCAAAGACAATAGATTTAGAATCTATGCTTCCACATCCAGAACCATAAAAGAAAATCTCCTCTAATTGTTCTAAATCATCGGCTGCAAAATGCTCAAACATCTCCTCAGTAATCTCAGAAGATTTTGTAAAATAAGGGTTAAGCCCTTTGGTTTTATATTTAAAGACTTCATTAGTTTTGGGAACCCAAAGAATCCAATCGGTTTTTGTCGATCCACTGTCGGCAATTAGTATCATATTTAATATTTTAAGCTAATTTAGCACAAATTTTGAACGCAAACAATTTAAAAGTAGCAAAAACATAATGATACCACAGGATAGCACTAATAATCAAAGTGTAAAAACATTTCAATCTAAATCTATTCGGCTCATTATTGCCATTTTAGGTTTAAATATCGTATTATTTTTTGCCAACCTTATATTCGGATCCATCAATATTCCTTTTTCTGATGTCATGGAGACTTTATTTTCAACAGCTGTGGATAATGAAAATATATCAAGCTTAATTATTCTAAGCTCGCGATTACCACAAGCCATTACTGCACTTTTAACTGGCGCAGCTCTTTCTGTAGCAGGATTATTGATGCAAACTCTTTTTAGAAACCCTTTGGCTGGACCTGGAATATTAGGAATTAGTGCTGGTGCAAGCATGGGAGTTGCGATTTTAACCCTTTTAGGTGGTGCAAGTAGTTTGGTACTTATCTCGAGTTACTTACAGCAGTTCAGCATTGTGATAGCTGCATTTATTGGTGCTTTCTCCACTCTTGGACTCGTACTTCTCTTCGCACGATTTGTTAAAAGCAATGTTTCTCTCCTCATTATTGGCTTAATGATTGGATACGCAGTTTCTTCATTTATTGGATTCCTCCAATTTATAAGCCACGAGCAACAGGTTCATTCTTTTGTCATCTGGGGATTAGGAAGTTTTAGCCAAGTGAGCATGAATCAAATGGCTCTATTTTCAACTTTAATACTGTCAGGAATATTTGCTAGTTTCTTTTTTGTAAAGCCTTTAAATCTAATGCTCTTAGGGGAACACTATGCAGAAAACCTTGGTGTTAATGTAAAAAAGCTAAGAGTAAGTTTAATTGTAATAGCTGGCTTATTAACCGCTGTTGCCACTGCATATACAGGCCCTATTGCATTTATTGGCTTGGCAGTTCCACATTTAAGTAGAATGATTTTTAAAACCTCCGAACATAAAATATTATTACCTGGGATTATTCTTACCGGTATGGCCATTGCACTCTCTTGTAATTTAATCGCTCGGCTACCTTCGCTTGAACAAGCCATCCCCATAAACACAGTAACCTCCTTATTTGGAGCTCCTTTAGTAATCTGGTTTCTTATTAAGAATAATAGAGTAAATATGTCAGCCTAATGAAAAAGAAATTATTAGAAATAAAAGATTTAGAGATAGGCTACGCTGTTAAAGATCAGAAAAAAGTGATTCAACATCAGCTTAATTTAAGCCTAAACGAAGGAGAACTCATTTGTCTTATTGGCCCTAATGGAGTTGGTAAATCTACTTTTTTAAAAACTCTTGGGAGAATTCAAGCAGAATTATCGGGTGATATAATTATTGATAAGACTCCTATTTCTAAAATCAGTCAACAAGAATTTTCAAGAAAATTAGCTCTGGTATTAACCGAACAGCTAGACATCCCACACATGACAACCCAAGATGTTATTTCATTGGGTAGATATCCATATACTGGCTTTTGGGGGAATCTGCAAAATAAAGATTTAAGCATTGTAATAGATACGGCTAAAAAAGTTGGAATTGAGCATTTATTAAAACGCTCTTATGTAGAATTAAGTGATGGTGAGAAGCAAAAAGTAATGATAGCCAAAGCTCTCGCTCAACAAACTCCTCTAATGCTTCTTGATGAGCCGACTGCTTTTCTAGACTTCCCTACTAAATCGAGCCTTTTAATCATGCTTCGAAAACTCGCTCGACAAAATAAAATGGGAATTATTCTTTCTACACATGATATTGAGTTGGCATTAAAAACAGCAGATCAAATTTGGCTTTTCCCAGAACATCTAAAGATGATAAGCGGAATTCCTGAAGACTTGGTATTAGATGGTCAAATACTGAAAGTCTTCAAAAATGATGAAATGTCTTTTAATATTGAATCTGGGCATTTTGAAAAACAATTTAAAGCTAATTTCAATATTGAAGTGAAAGGTGACAATATCAAATCTATTTGGCTAAAAAAAGCATTGATTAGAAATGAAATAGCACCTGTTGCTCCTTCTGACAAACATATCATTTGTGATGAAGAATATCACTTATTTGAGAAAAACATAAAAATAGATTCTTTTAATACCATTAATAAATTGCTCCAATTTTTAAAAATTCAATAAAACTATCCTCATGAAAAACATTTTTTATATCATTGGCATCCTCTATATTTTTAGTTCTTGTAATTCTCCTATAGAAGTTGACTTATTGGTTCACGATGCTCAAATCTTCACTGTGAATGAGAATTTTGAAAAAGCTGAAGCCATAGCCATCAAAGATGGAAAGATTATTGCTATTGGAAGCAATGAAGAAATAGTTTCAAAATATTGGGCCAGTGAAAGCCTTAATCTAAACCAACAATTTGTTTATCCTGGTTTTATTGATGCTCATTCCCATTTTATCGGTTACGGGCAAGGTTTGGTATCAAGAGCAAATTTAGTGGGTACAAAAAGTTTTGAGGAGACTATTGAAAGACTTAAAGCTTTTGAAAAAGAATTTCCTGCCGAATGGTTAATTGGAAGAGGTTGGGATCAGAACGATTGGGAAGTACAAGAGTTTCCTACAAAAGATCAACTGGACGAAATTTGGCCCAATAAAGCCATTTACCTCACTAGAATCGATGGACATGCTGCAATAGCCAATTCTAAAGCTTTGGAATTAGCTGGAGTCTATATTGACACACACATTCATGGCGGTGAATTAATTAAAGCAAATGGAGAGTTAACTGGAGTATTGATAGATAATGCAATGGAGCTTGTTAGAGAAATAATGCCTGGAATTAGTAAAGAACTAAGAACCAAAGCTGTTCAAGAATCTGAAAAAGCTTGTTTTGCTGTTGGACTCACCTCTGTTTGTGATGCAGGACTAGAATACAAAGACATCAAACTTCTCCAAGAAATGCATAATAGTGGTGATTTAAAAATGAGGGTTTATGCCATGCTTGCCCCTACATCCGAAAACTTGGAAAAGATAATGGCTAAAGGACAAATTATCACTGATAGACTAACCGTAAGATCTGTAAAACTATATGCAGATGGTGCTTTAGGAAGTAGAGGAGCTTGTTTAATCCATGATTATCATGACAAAGCCAATTGGAAAGGAATGATGCTCAGCCCTCAGGCTTATTTTGATTCCTTATGTATGATGGCCGACAAATATGATTATCAAGTGAATACTCATGCCATAGGCGATTCTGCCAATCGTGTAATCTTGAAAACCTATGCAAAATATTTAGATAAAGACAACGATAAGCGTTGGAGAATTGAACATGCACAAGTGGTTCATCCTGAGGATTTTTTCAGGTTTGGAGATTATAATATCGTTCCATCAGTGCAACCTACTCATGCCACTAGCGATATGTATTGGGCTGATGAAAGACTAGGGCCAGAAAGAATAAAAACAGCTTATGCTTTTGAAGAACTAAGAAAGCAAAACAATTGGATTCCACTTGGAACCGATTTCCCTATAGAAAAAATTAACCCACTCCTCACTTTCTATACTGCTGTGGCTAGAATGGACAATGAACAATATCCTGAGGATGGTTTTCAAATGGAGAATGCACTAAGTAGAGAAAATGCACTAAAAGGAATGACTATCTGGGCAGCAAAGGCAGGCTTCGACGAGTTTAAAAAAGGGAGTTTAGAAGTTGGTAAACTTGCTGATTTTACTGTGCTCAAAGAAAACTTAATGGAAGTTCTATTTGAAGAAATCCCAGAGATAAAAGTAAAAATGACCGTAGTGGGTGGTGAAATTGTTTATTCCTCTTCTATTGATTAACAAGATAAATTGATTCATTAACATCCTCTAAATTTCAATAATATATGCTCTGTATAAGATCTAAAACAAACAATCCGGTCTTCAATATTGCAACTGAAGAATATTTACTTAAAAACAAATCAGAAGATTGTTTCTATCTCTATATCAACAACCCATCAATAATAATTGGGAAACACCAAAACTCTATTGCTGAGATAAATGTAGACTATGTAAAAGAAAATAATATTACGGTTGTGAGAAGACTTTCTGGTGGTGGAGCAGTTTTTCATGATCCGGGAAACTTAAATTTCAGTTTTATAAAAACCAAAGAGAAAAACGAAAGTGCTGACTTTAGAAAATATACACAACCTATTTTAGAAGTACTGAATAAACTGGGGGTTAATGCTATTTTTGAAGGAAGAAATGACCTGACCATAAAAGGCAAAAAGTTCTCAGGAAATGCCAAACATATGTATCAAAACAAGATACTTCAGCATGGTACTTTGTTGTTTAGTTCTAAACTTCCTGATTTATCACAAGCATTAAAGATAAACCCTTTAAAGTATCAAGATAAAGCGGTTAAATCTGTGAGGAGTCGTGTAACGAATATATCAGAGCACTTAAAGGAAGCCATTAGTTTAGAGTCGTTTGAAGACCTCATTATCAATCATGTAAGAAGCATATATGACGACACAGAATTATATGAACTCACAGAAACTGATATTGCTGCTATCAATCAACTCGTTGACGAGAAATACAGAACTTGGGGTTGGAATTTTGGCTCCTCCCCCAAATACAACTTCCAAAAGGGAATAAAAACCAAAGGTGGACATATAGAAATGAATCTGGAAGTCAAAAAAGGACAAATAATCGATGTTAAAATCTATGGCGATTTTTTCAATACCAAAGATATTGTTGAATTAGAAAAGCTCTTTATTGGCCTTCCACATGATTTTGAAAGCATTAAAACACAGCTGGTGAAAGTGGAACTTGAACAATATTTATCAAATGTGAGTCTTGATGAATTTATGGAGGCTTTTGTCTAATTTAAAACAGTAAACGGCAATTTTATTGTACAGAAGAGTCAATTAACAAAACTGAGGAAGCTGAATTTCCAGACTCCTCAGTTTTAGATTATTTTTTCACTGCGACAACAGACATTTCCACCAATAATTCAGCACGAGCCATACGAGCTTCTACGCAAGCACGAGCTGGTTGATGACCAGCTATAACCCAAGCATCCCAAACTTCGTTCATGGCTGCAAAATCTTTCATATCTCTCACGTATATAGTAACTGAAACGATATGCTCTTTATCTGATCCGGCTTTTTCTAATAGCTCCTCTACTTTTTCAAGGGTGGTAACAGTTTGTTCTTTTATATCTTTAGTAGAGTCTTTTGCTGTTTGACCACAAAGGTAAATGGTTCCATTATGCTCCACTATTCTACTCATTCTAGGTGTTGAATCTATTCTAGTTATTGACATGATCTTGTTTTTATATGAAGGTGTAAAATTAGAAAATATTAGTCCACAAATGGTAAAAAGAACAATGCGAAATTCAAATTAAAATGATTAAAGAAAGTATCAATATTTAACTATCAAACCCCAATACATCGCTCATATTGAAGAACCCAACTTTCCCTACTAACCATTCAGCTGCTAATACAGCTCCATTGGCAAAGCCTCTTCTATTTTTAGCTTCATGGCGAAGCATAATTTCATCAATATCGCTTGAGTATCTGATTTCATGAGTTCCAGGAACTTGTCCTTCTCGGGCATGACTAATAGGCAAATTATTAGACTTTATCTTATTCCCATCCTCTAATTGCCAGTTGTTTAAATTATGATCGGATTCTATAATTCCATTTGCTAAACTAATAGCAGTACCAGAAGGAGCATCAAGTTTTTGAGTATGGTGAATTTCGTGAATATGCGCTTTATACTCTGGAAAACGAGCCATCGTTTTGGCCAATAGCTCATTGAAATGAAAAGTGATATTAACTCCTAAACTAAAATTGCTAGCCCAAAGTAAGCTGCCATTTTTATGTTTAACCTCCTCCTCTATTTCATTCATTTGTTCATACCAACCAGTAGTCCCAATCACGAGAGGAATACCTAACTTTAAACATTTCTTCATATTTGAAACAGCAATCTCCGGAATACTGAAATCGATGGCCACATCTGAATTTAGTAAAGCTTGTTCTTGTGTATTCCAATCATTTAAAGTATCAATTTTAGCAGAAATTATATGATTTTTGGCCAAAGCAATTTTTTCAATTTCTTTACCCATTTTTCCATATCCTATCAAAGCTATTTTTAGTTCTTTCATCGCTAATCTACTGCTAGTTTATATCGTAATGCTATTCCGGGAGCCACTCTACTTCCAAATTCAGTTGGCATCAACATAGGTTCAAATCTAATGCTTAAATCATCGTCAATATCGTAATCATAAAGGTGAGCATCCACTGTGGCATCAACAATTTGTAGTAAATAAAACACTCCAGTTAGAATATAACTTAATTCTAAACTACTCTGATAATATTCCCTTTGGGAAAGTAGTTGTGAGCTTTTATAATTCGCAACTAATACATTATCGGAGCTCCCTGGATCAGCAGATTCTACACTAATGCTATAAGCTTCTTTGTAACGGTTATACTCATATCTATTCTGAATAACGAAAAAAGCCATGGTACTAAACCCTGCATAAATTATTGGAATCTTCCAGTATTTACCATTATAATACTGTCCTAAGCCTGGTAAAGCAGCTGACATCCAAGTTGCTTTTACTGGTGAATGTGCTGGAAAATATCTATACACAGTATCTTGATGAAGATGTAAATCGATAGTTTCTTGAGCAAAGGAATTTGTGTTTTTTCCAAACAGAAATAGAAGTAACATCATTGCTACTCCTATCGATCTGACTAGTTTTTTGGAAAAATACTTAGGCATCTTCTCCGGATATAATGAGCATTAGATTTCTTAACTCCTCTTCAGAATCAAAATCTATTAAAATCTTTCCCTTACCTTCTTTGCCCGGTTTTAACTGAATATCTCGACCTAAAATCTGACTAATTCTATTGGAATATTCTACCATAGCAGGAGTAGATTCTGTTGGAGTTTTTTCATTTAACTTAGCCAAAGGATTTAATAACTCTTTAACCAGTTTCTCCACTTCTCTTACAGATAGTCCTTGCTCAATAATTTTTTCTAATATTTTTAGCTGAGAACCAATATTATCAATATTAATCAGCGCTCTTGCATGCCCCATTGAAATTTGGTTCGACCTTAAAGCCAATTGCACTTCAGCTGGAAGCTTGAGTAAACGAATATAATTTGTAATGGTCGAACGGTTCTTTCCAACACGCTTACTTAATTCTTCTTGTGTTATTTGGCATTCATCAATTAATCTCTGATAACTAATTCCGATTTCAATGGAATTAAGATTCTCTCTTTGAATATTTTCTACCAAAGCCATTTCTAGCATTTGCTCATCATTAGCAACTCTAATATATGCAGCAATTGTAGTTAATCCAGCTTTTTTACTAGCTCTAAATCTTCTTTCTCCAGAAATGAGTTGGTATTTATCGAAGCCTAATTTACGAACTGTAATGGGCTGAATAATACCTTGTTTTTTTATAGATATAGCCAATTCTTCTAAGGCTAATTCTTCGAATTCTGAACGAGGTTGAAAAGGATTGGTTTCTATTTTACTAAGTTCAAGTTCTGCTACAGCTCCAACTACATAATTGCCTGATATATCAGATGATGTTATATCTGTATCCGGACTTGATAAAATGGCATCTAAGCCTCTTCCTAACGCTCTCTTCTTACTCATTCTTTATAAATGTTTATCTTCGTTTGACATGGCTGTCATATTATTCTTTTGCAAAATTTCTCGGGCCAAATTTAAATAATTAATGGCTCCCGTACTTGTAGCATCATGCATAATGGCTGTTTCTCCAAAACTTGGGGCTTCGCCTAATTTAATATTTCTATTGATCAAAGTTTTAAATACCATTTTCTGAAAATGAGTTTTCACTTCTTTCACCACTTGTTTCGATAATCTTAATCTACTATCATACATAGTTAAGAGGATGCCTTCGATATCTAAATCATTGTTTAATCTAGTTTGAACTATTTTAATAGTATTCAATAGTTTTCCGAGTCCTTCGAGGGCAAAATATTCACATTGTACTGGAATAATAACAGAATCGCTCGCAACAAGGGCATTTACTGTTACCAATCCCAATGATGGAGAACAATCTATAATAATAAACTCATAATCATCCCTTATACTTTCTAAGGTTTTGGAAAGCATTTGTTCCCTATCAGGCAAATTTATCATTTCAATTTCAGCGCCTACCAAGTCAATATGAGCAGGAATTATATCTAAATTCGGTGTACTAGTAGATGATATTATAGTCTTAGGATCAATATTATCCATAATACACTCATACACACTCGTTTCTACAGATTTAGGATCGATTCCCAATCCACTTGTGGCATTTGCCTGAGGATCAGCATCAATAATAAGTGTTTTTCTCTCTAAAACAGCAAAACCAGCACCTAAATTGATAGCTGTCGTTGTTTTGCCTACCCCGCCTTTTTGATTGGCAACAGAAATTATTTTAGCCATTAAATTGATAGATTTAAGTTTCTACAAAATTACAATATTAAACTGAAAACACTTTATTTTTTTGTTAACAGTGAAGTTTCAGTAATATTATTTGAATTAAGAAAATTTAGGAAATTAAATGCTCATCGATTGATTAGCAGATTAAGCAACAACAAATATACAGCTGATTAAAAGTAATTTACAAAACCACTAAAAGGAATTTAGTTTAGTTATCCAAATTATCAAAATCAACTTCTTTTAGTTTTTCCAAGGTATGATCCTCTTCAATTTCAGGAATTAAATCTCCATTGATATAATCCACTGCATTTTGAAACCCATCTAGAAATTTTTCAAAATCTTCTTTAAACAGAAATATCTTATGCTTTTCATAGGAGAATTTGCCACTTTCATTGTCGAAGCGTCTCTTACTTTCTGTGATCGTTATATACTTATCATCAGATTTAGTGGCTTTTACATCGAAAAAATAGGTTCTTTTCCCTGCTCTAACTGCCTTAGAATACAATTCTTCTCTTGTGTCGTAATTGTCC
>JADGDY010000245.1 GCA_016744655.1 Bacteroidales bacterium
CTTCAAATAGCATTAAACCTTGTTCTAGAACACTATTAGTATGCGATACACCGCTACGAGTATTTAGAAACACTTCATCGGTATTATAATATTTTTCATAAAGTTGATCGCTGGTACTTTGCTCATTTAGGAAGAAATAGGTACCAAATAGAATAATAGCAACAGCTGCAACAGAAGCAACATAGGACCAAGTTTTATTAAAACTAATTAGCTTTCCTTTAGTTTTCTTAGCTTTATGAGTAGAACTTATTTCATTTAATTGGCTACGAAATTGATTTAAATCTTCATTCCCTAAATAACTCACCAAATCGGTAGTCATTTTATATTCCTTCTGAAATTCGTAGTCTGATTCTAACAGTCGATTAAAATCGACCATTTCAGACTCTGTAATTTCATTCAGAACCTTTCTCTGGATTAAATCTGTTTTTGACGCTTTCATAATAATTCACTTGATTTAGGATCTTTTTTAATCATTCCAACCAGAGTTTCGAGACAGATTTTCTTTCTTTTTCTTACATAAGCATCGCTTGAAAAATTTAGTTTATTGGCAATTTCAGCTGCTTTTAATCCGGCCATCACCAACTTGAGAATCTTAATACAAGACTCCGGAATTAGGTTTAAATATTTCTGGAATAATTGCTCTTTCATCCCTTCAATTGCCAACCTCTCCTCATCCTCAAAATCACTGGATAATACTTCCAGATCTTTTACTGCATCTGCATGTGGTAACACATCTTTTGAACTTGTAGAATAATATTTATATAAAGTTATTCTACAAACCGAATAAAAATAAGTAAAGAAAGAACTTTTTAAAATTTGAAACTCTTCAGTCTTTAATTTTTTGTAAATAATTACAATTGATTCTTGAAAAATATCATACGCTAGGTCTTCATTTCCCCTCTTCGACAAAACCATTGTTTTAATCGAATCGAAATAATTTTGATAGACAAATTGTAGCACAATATTGTTGCCACTTTTTATTCCATCTAGAATCTCTTTTGTTGAATATTTCTCTTTCCTCACTTATTAATACTGATTTTGATAAAAACGTAACCCTAAATTATTAATTATTTTGCATCTTTTTTTTCACAAACTTACAAATACCTGAATCACTGCATCTTATACACATCTAAAAATATAGGTAAATGATCGCTATACCCTCCATGATATTTATACCCTATAAATGTTCTATTTGGTTTCAAGCCTAAAAACTTGTCATCTTTTTCTAATAAATAAGATCCTTCAAAAATGGGATACTGATTAAGATTAATTCTTAAATCGCTATTAGACAAAAGTAAGAACTTTGAGACAATAAACTGATCTAAAATCCCCCAATTCCCTTGGTATTTGTGCGTTCCTCTCGATTTCTCATCCATATATGGAAGCATTAAATTTACCAAATCTGAGGAATCTTCAAATTCAGCTGCCTGTAGATGAATGCTTAAACTATTATCTTCTGGTTCATCATTGAAATCTCCCATAATAAAAATAGCCGGTGTTAATTCTTTATTAAATATGGAATCTGTCTTCGATTTCAACACATCAGCTACATAATTTCTTTTGGGAGCAGATGCCATTTGCCCTCCCCAACGGCTAGGCCAGTGATTTACAAATACATGAATGGTATCCTGGTCGAAGATTTTTAACTTAACATATAATATATCACGTGTTCTTGTTTCTGGTGAAAAAGGGAAATTGACTTGAACTGCTTCATGATAAATCAACTCAACTCTTTTCGGATCAAATAACAAACCCACATCAATACCTCTCCTATCTGGACTTTCTTCATGAACTATTCGGTAATCAAATTTAGAAAAGGCAGTTTTGTATACCAGCTGATTCAATACAAACCGATTCTCTATCTCACATAAACCTATAATCGCTGGCGGATAAGGATTTCCAACAGCCATAATCGTTTTATAAACATTATTTTGTTTTGTCTGGTATTTATTCCAGGACCAATGTTTTGCACCTTCGCTGGTAAATTCTTCATCTCTAGTTAAACTGTCATCAAATGGATCAAATAAATTCTCCACATTATAAAACATCATCCTTAAACTATCTTCTTTAAAAAGCTCAGTATTGTTTTGCCCAAAAACTGATGCACTAATCAATAGTGATAGAAGAATTATGGTTAATGTGTTAGGTTTGATATTGTTCATGATTTTGATATTAATGCAAGACAGCAAGTAGTAAATCTAAATCGCGATAATTAAACCCAAAGGTTTTTCCAACTCTATTATTTGTTATAATACCATTGAAAACATAAACGCCATTTCTAATTCCTGCATTTCGCTTTAAATACTGTGATACTCCACCTGCATCTGACATTTCGAGCAACAAAGGAGTAAAGAAATTAGATAATGCATTTGATGCCGTATAGGCAACTCGAGAAGCAATATTAGGTACACAATAATGTGTAACTCCAAACTTTTGAAAAACTGGGTCTTTATGGCAGGTTGGTCGAGAAGTTTCAAATGCTCCTCCTTGGTCAATACTAATATCCATTATTACAGAACCTTGTCTCATCAGCTCCACCATATAACTTGGAACCATATAATGAGTCCCTGTTTCCTTAACTCGTAATGCTCCTATGGCTACATCTGCGGCTTTTAATGCTTTGCTCAATACCTGAGGTTGAATGGTAGAAGTAAATATATTCTGACCAAGGTTGTTTTGAATCCTCCTCAATTTATAAATTGAATTGTCAAATATTTTTACTTGAGCTCCCATACCTATTGCAGATCTTGCTGCATATTCTCCAACAGTTCCAGCTCCAATAATTACTATTTCTGCTGGTTTTAATCCAGGAACTCCACCTAGCATTGTCCCATTTCCAAAGTCAGGATGCGACAAATAATGTGCTGCTATTTGAACTCCAGCACTTCCTACTATTTCGCTCATTGAACGAATTAATGGATAGGCTTTTGTATTGTCCTTAATTCTCTCGAAAGAGATTGCAGTTGCTTTTTTTTCAATAAAATCAGTGAAATAATCTCTGTTTTGATTGAATAATTGTAGTGATGTTATGAGTAGTTGATTCTTTCGAATTAGACCTCTTTCTGTTGTAGTTAACGGACTTACTTTCAGCAGGACCTGAGCCTGCATCATTTCCTCAGTTGTTTCTAATATTTCGGCGCCTTGTTCTGAATATTCAACATCTGAATACCCTGACTTTATTCCGGCCTTAGATTGAACAAGTACTTTATGACCCAATTCAACTAATAGTCCCACGGATTCAGGAGTTAAACAAACCCTATTCTCTCCCTCCTCTGATTCAGAAAGCACACCTATACTAATATTGGATTTTTGATGCCCTACTTCCAGCATCTCTTCTTTAGGTAGTAATTGTGATGAAATGTTTATCAATCCTTCTTCAGAAACCATATATCATGTTTTGAGAGCTATATTTGCTTAAATTTCCCATTTAAAAATCCTGTCCCCAGATAGCTCGTCTTCTGTAATCTCCAAATATACGCATTCTTCTGGTAAAAGTTTCCCAACTCTTTCGGGCCACTCCAATAAACACAGATTACCACTTTCCCAATAATCATAAACCCCTATATCCAATGCCTCTTGGTATGACTCTAGTCGATAAAAATCGAAATGGAAAATAATTTCATCATCCGTAGTTTCATATTGATTAATAATTGAGAAGGTAGGGCTGTTTACGACTCCTTCAACATTTAAAAAGCTACAAATCGATTTAATAAAAGTTGTTTTCCCAGCTCCCATCTTTCCATTAAATGCTATTATGGTGCGGTCTCCAAGTGATTCCACTAGGTTCTTCGCTATATTTGGAAGGTCTGATAAACCTTCTGCTTTAAATTCAAATTTTGACATGTGAGCAAATTAAATAAAAAAAGCAAAGGGATATCCAGTTTTTGGAACAAAAAAAAAAGGAAATGATGCTTTCATTCCCTTTTTGCTATATTATTAACAAGAATTCTTATTTGCTTCTCAACTTAATCACAGGAATCAACAACTCCTCCATAGAAATACCTCCATGCTGAAATGTATTCTTATAATAATTGGCATAGTGATTAAAATTGTTTCTATAAGCAAAGAAATCGTTCGTTTTAGCGAAAATATATCCATCATTGATATGTGTCTTTGGAAGAAAAACATCTTGTGGATCTCTAGCTTCATACACATCTTTTGACTTATAATTTAAACTCTTGCCTACTTTATACCTCAGATTAGTATTAGTCATTTTATCTCCAATAACTTGAACTGGATTTTGAACCCTAATACTTCCATGATCAGTAGTTATCATCACATTTACATCTTTTTTAGAAAGATATTTAAACATATCGTATAATGGAGAATGCTCAAACCAGCTCACTGTTAAGGAGCGATATGCAGCTTCATCATCAGCTAATTCACGGATAATCTCCATTTCAGTACGGGCATGTGATAACATATCCACAAAATTATAAACTATCACATTCAAGTCATTATTCATCAAATTTGGCAAAGAGTCTACAACTTTCCTACCATAACTCATGTTCAATACTTTGTGATAAGAATATTTATTTTGTCTTCCATAGCGCTTCAATAATTCACCCATCAATTGTGATTCAAATTGATTTTTAGAGCCTTCATCATGTTCTCCTAACCAATATTGTGGGTATTTCTTTTGAATCTCTGATGGTAATAAACCTGAAAACAATGCATTACGAGCATATTGAGTAGTACTTGGAAGAATACTATAATATAATTCCTCTTCTTCTATTCTAAAAAGCTCCTCAAAAAACGGCTGAATGGTTTTCCATTGATCGTACCTTAAATTATCGATTATAAATAAGAAAGTTGGTTTATCTTCTTTCACTGAATCTAACACTTTCTTTTTCATCAAGGTATGCGATAAAACAGGTGCATCGGAGCTATTTTCATTCAACCAACCTTCATACTCATTCAT
>JADGDY010000070.1 GCA_016744655.1 Bacteroidales bacterium
TTTTTTTGGGTAATGGACTTGATTATTTCCATCTATATATTGAGGTATTTTATTGATGACAGTTAATACACTATCGCTTTTCATGGATTCGAAAAAATTACGACCATATGTTTCAATGGATTTTGGATAATTGAGATGAGATAAAATACTGGGCATGATATCTATTTGTTGAACTACCTCTGTTTTTGTTGCTTGCAAATCTGTTCCTGGTTCGAAAATAAATAGGGGAATAGAAAATGTTTTTTGAGGAGTGTAATATTCAGAATTCCAAGGTATAGCAGAATGATCGGCAGTAAAAACAAAGATGGTGTTGTGATACCAATTGGTTAAACGAGCTTTGCTAAAGTATTGTGAGATGGCATAGTCAGCATAGGAAATGCATCGACAAATGGGATGTCCTCCCTCGGAGAATTTGTTTTCATATTCCTGCGGAACCACGAAAGGGTTATGGGATGAAAGGTTAAATACGGTACTAAAAAATGGTTTGGGCGTTTTTGATTGCTGCTCCAACATAAACTGAAGAAAAGGCTCATCCCAAATCCCCCAAGTTCCATCGAAATCCTGATGTTGATTATACTCATCCATTCCATAATATTCATCGATTTCTAGTTGCTGACACATTTCATCAAAAGCCATAGAACCATTATGAGCACCATGAAAAAACTGCGTAACATAACCTTCTTCCTTTAATAGTTGGGGAAGGCTTTCTTGATAATCAGGTTCTGAAATGGGATTTAATGCGGCCGGAAATGATGCCAATATTGCTGGAACAGCATCTATGCTTCTACGGCCATTGGCATAGGCATTGGTGAAGTATAAACTTTGCTGCATTAAAGAATCAAGAAAGGGCATATATCCGGGTTCACTTTCGTTTTTCAAGCTAGGATTTAATAGAAGTGATGCCTCACTCGTAAAACTCTCCAGAATAAAAACCACCACATTTTTCTTCTTAAATTCAGTTGAATAGGTTTGAATGTGCTTCACTCGTTCTACTTGTGCATCAAATTCAGAATCTTCAATTTGAAACAGTGAGGTCAATAATTGAAAACTGGTATTGCTAATAGCAGCCTCCTCAAAAGGATTATTGGCATATTTCCAAGCATCTGACTTCTTTAAAAGTGAAATTGGAAAAACAGAAAAAGATGAGATGCTCAAAACAGATATCAACCCTATTATCAAATATATAGACCATTTGTTTTGGATAAAGAATTTACTCTTTACTTCCATTATATCAATTAATGAATTGGCTTTAACAATGCCCCAAATAATAATCAGGAAACCAAAAGCTGCGGACCAGTAATCGTTTAAGAATCGATATAAAAGAATGTGTATGTTTTTTTGCGTGGTCAAATATTGAAAGAAGCCCATATCTAATCGTTGAAATGAAAATGGGAAATAGAAAATATCAATAATTATGAATATGATATTCAACAGATTAGACAGGATAAATAAACTGTTCAGCAATTTCTTCGATTTACCTGTTTTATTCCTAAAAACTATTGTCAATAGGAAATAAGGGAGATTTATAATAAACAGTGCAAACAGGTCATATTTAATCCCCAGAAGAAATATTTTTCCCATTTGATAAACACTTGTGGATTCATAAAGCCAAGCATTAGCCATCACAAAAGCCAATCGGCACAATAGCAATAAAAACAAGAGTATTGCTAAACGAATTCCATTTCTATAAATGATATTTTGTATTTTCTCCATCTTCATACTTAAAAACTGACTTCTAATCTTAATCGTAAACCATGCTTGGCGGATACCTTATTGAACTGATTTCCACTATTTATTCGCGTGATATATTCCACTCGTAAAACCTTAAAAATATTGGTGATACCGAAACCCATTTCCATATAGGGTTCATTAAATGGTGCTTTTAAATACTGGGGAATTTCAATGCCGTTGGAATGGTCTCCAACTAAGCCTCCCCAAAATGCTTTAAAGGAAAGGGATTCGCGTAAGTTGAGTTTTTTCACCAATGGAATTTTGCTCAACAGAACTCCTTTTCCATTTAAACTGAGGTGTAGATTCGCATATAAATCGGCAACAAATGAAGTATGATGCAATAAATTATAATGATAACGAGCAAACCCCAAATCTCTGGTTCCCCGTGGAGTATTCAGTAATGGATAAGGAATTTCGCCTTTTATATAGCCCACATTAAACATGCTTCTGATAAAAATTCTACCAAAGTTTATTTTGTTTTTAATGGAAGCATTTAAATGAAGATAGTTTTGTTTCGTCCACTTCTGTCCACTTAAATAGGAAACCTGTCCCATAATTGCAGAGAGATGAATAACTGGTTTTTGGTTTCCGTAATAAATGCGATAGAAAAAGCCATCGTCATAGGATTGGCCAAAAGAAAATCGAAAATCTGCCATTAAACCATAATTACTAAAATGGCTGACGCTTTGCCCTTGACTTTCGAAAGGAATGTATTGATTACTATAATATCTTTCATAGAATGGTCGAAGTAGCAATCCAATATCATTGTTTAATTGTCGTTCGAAAGTGACACTAAACTTTTGTTGCTTTAATAGATATGGATTAGGTTGTTGGCTTGTGAAAGCAGAGGCAATATTTCCTCCTCCACCTTCAAATGGATTTTCTCGAATGAATTCAACAAACTTATCTCTGGTTAATGCATAATAATCATTGTCATACTTCAACATTAAAGTCGTTCGGTTTTCGAAAGGAAGCAGATAATTCACTTTTGCTCCATATTTAAAAGCTTTGTCTTTCATTCCATAACCCAAATATCCACCGAGCGAAAAATCCTTTTTCCAGTTCTCACTGGTTCTAAATGGCAAGGTGAAACGATTTCCTTCTATGGCATTATTGCGATAAATATCCATATAAGAACCAATATCAATATTGTTGATATTGTAATAGCCATTGAGGGTCATATCGGAGAATCGTCCCAAGTTTTTCACCCAAATATTTTCTTTTAGTAGCGTAATTCCCTGTTGTGCTTTAGATTCTAATGAATCGTAGGGTTTGACCACTATTTGAAAATCATTAGTTTCTATTGTATCCTCTTCAATGCAATGGTATTCTATATAATTCTGGAACAAACCATTTAATGGTGTTCTTGTGGAATCTTGTGAAGTCGACAAACTTAAAATGGCTTTGGTCTTTTGGGAATGAAAATACCAACCTATATCTTTTACTTCCTGAAACTTCAGTTCTGTTTCAAATGCATCTACAAAGTTAAACGACTTAGAGGAGGCTAGTTTCGCATGAATAGAAGTAAGAGCAAAGCTGCTGCTATCCACCCAAAAATGACCAATAAATGCTATGCCTTCTTTGTTTTTAGGAGTAAAATCCACTTTATATTGCTTATTCAACTTTTCTCCAATACTATCTACAATGTAAATATGGTAGTACATTTTATAGTTGGACGAGATAGGGCTGGGTAGGCCATGAGATAATAACACCGTCTGGTTATTATAGAAATTGATATTTCCAGCTACCTTTTCATTCAGCACAACATTTATACTCTTCTCTAGTTGGGGCATTAAGCATTCCGAACTCTCTCCCAATAAGATTCTCTCCTCTCCTTCTTCGCTATTCTTTACTTCTTCTTTCTTTTCACTTATCAATACTGGAACAGCATTGGTTGAATCCGTTAGTTTTAAAAATGCATCTTGCTGTTTGTCAAAAATCTTACTATGGGTTAAACCCTGGGAAACATTATTTAAAAAAACAGATTTGCGCTGATATTGAATTTGTTTAGGATAGCTTTTATCTGCTGGATTGTTTTGCTTTTTATGCTTTATAATTTGCGACATTAACCATCGCTCATAGCTATCATCAGGCTTAACAATCACCTCATTTAAGAGCATTTGGTTTTCATTAAGGAATATCTCCACACTCCCCTTATTGGAAATACTTGAAATAGGAAGCTTCAGTTTTTCAAATCCGATAAAGCTACAAGTGAGGGTATCTTGATTACTGAACTGACCTTCAATAGTAAAAAACCCATTCTCATCAGAACTGGTACCACAAATTCCTTGATTGATAAAGACATTAACTCCTGGTAATGGCTCATTAAATTCTGCATCCAGAATTTGACCTTTTAAAGTTTGACTATTTGCATAAGAATGATTTAACATCATAAATAAGCTCAAGGCAAGGCTTAAATAACAGGCTATCACATTTACAAAGCATCTATTTTTCAATAAGATTGTCATTCAATAAAATCTCTATTTAATTTAATATTAATGCATTGGCTTCATCAATTAAATGTTGATGAAACACAATCCGTTCTTAGGGTTTATTCAATCCTGAAATGAAGCTGTATTCTTACAAACAACTGTAAACAGAATAATTAAACACTTGAAATATGAATAGTAGATTTTTCTCTATAAGGTGATTTTGGGGGATGTTGTTTTGAAAATATTGGCTATTGATGATAAAATATATTGGCTTGATGATTGGGAGAATCATTCAATATTGCCTGTGATTGATGGCTGCCTCTATTACTTTTAAGGGAAGTTTGGAAATTCTGTTCTACCAATTGCTTTATCATACTCGTATTTATCATAGTTTTAATTGCAAGAGATTGTTTTCTCTTTTTCTTGATGCAAATAAATTGATTCCTAACGAATTTGGTTCTTTTTTTAGCCCATCGACAGCTAATGCGCTACCAACGGTAAAAAATGTAGCTGGTGAAATGAAATGATAAATGGATTATATGGCCATCGATGAGAGGAATAAAGGTTGGGGTGTTTTGGTTTTTTCTTGTCGTCGCTGTTCTTTCTTCTCTAATACTTTTCTGGCGACTTTGAAATATTCATGATATTCATATTTCTATAGATGTTTCGGTGCGCTGCACCTTGTTAAAACAGGCTTGAGCTCATACTTCTCCTTATTGATTATTTTTTTAGCAGACGATTATTTAGAATCTTAACCAGAACATTTTCTTTATAAGCCCTCCCCAGCGGAATGGCTTTTTTATCGACTTCTAAAACATTTCCATCAATGGCATCAACTGCGTGAATATTGATGATATAGGATTTGTGCACTTGAGCAAAGCTTTTTGTGGGTAGTGTCTCCACCATTTTGCTAAGACTTAAGTAGGTAATATGGTTTTGTTTAGCGGTGTGTATGCTGATATAATCCTTTAGTGATTCGATATATAGAATTTCAGCTATTTTCACTTTCAACAAACGCTTGTCTACTTTTATATAGATAAAATCATCCTCATTTAGCTCTTCAGATTTCTGTGAAAGACAAAAGACTTTATACGCTTTCTGGCTTGCTTTTAAAAACTTAGCATATGAAATAGGTTTTAGAATATAGTCTATCGCATTAAGTTCAAAGCCCTTTAGAGCATAATCGGGATAAGCTGTTGTGAAAATAATCATTGGTGGATTTTCTATAGATTCCAACATGTCAACTCCCGTTAATTGAGGCATATTGATATCTAGAAAGACTAAATCCACTTGTCCTTCTGATATGACTTGTAAGGCTTCCATAGCATTTTTGCAGGCAGAAACCAATGATAAAAATGGTGTTCTTTCCACAAAGTCTGCCATCCCAGCTAAAGCAATAGGCTCGTCGTCAACTACAATACATTTCATAAGTCAAGAATTAAGTGAACATTAAACAAACCATCCTCCTCTTTATATTCATATACATATTGATTTGGATAGATTAACTCCAATCTCTGTTTTAAGTTTTGAATGCCAATTCCACCATTATTCTTGGCAGATTCGATGGTACTCATAGGATTACTAACTTTCAGGTTTAATCGATTATTGTTTAAAGTGCAGCTAATATTTATGATACACTTATCTGCTGAAGCACCATGTTTAAAAGAGTTTTCAATAATAGGTAATAACAGAAATGGTGCGATATTATAGGAATTCATCATTTGAGGAAACTCACTATTTAACTGCAATCGTTCTCCCATCCTTAGCTTCTCCAATTCCAAATAGTTTTGCAAATGTTCTATTTCTTTTTCCAAAGCAATCATTTCAGTATTGGTTTCATAAAGTTGATAGCGCAGTAAATCTGACAATAACTGCAGAACCTCTTGTGCTTTCGCGCCATCTTTCTCAATTAAAAAATTGATATTATTAAGAACATTGAACAGAAAATGAGGGTTAGTTTGTGCTTTTAGGAATTTTAAATTGGCCGCTATATTTTCTTTGTCTTTTATAGCTAATTCTTCTCTCAATCTCAATTGGTCTACGATTACCCAAAATGAAGATAATCCAGCAATATAAATTAAGTTCTCTACTATTTCTAGAAAAACATGGCTTATAGGAATTTCGTCAAAAATATATAAAACTGTAAAAATTGGACTAACGACTGCTAGTAATGAAATTATATAAACAAAATACCTTCCTTTATATAAAAACTTTGGAATTAGAATTTTTGTATTGATGGTAACTACACTAGCAATGGTTATTACAAATATAAAACTATAGAAGACAGCCTCAATAAAGGTTTCATTTTCCTCTTCTCCAACTACGTGTAATAACCAGAATCCAAGCCAAAAAACAATATGAAACCAAAATGCCTTATTTTTAAAATCTATTTTCTCCATTACTAAATATTAATAAAAAATCCCAAGATAATCATTCTCGTATTATACTTGGTTGTATTGTGAATAATAAAATCTTCTTGCTGACCAGTGGAAACAAGTTTGGTACTATTAAAAACATCTTTTACACTTAAACTTAGTTTGGCTTTTCCTTTTAAAACATCTTTATTTACTCCAATATTTAAGGTATAGTATGGGTCGTAGGTATAATAGAGGCTATTCGATTTACCAATATATTTACCTTGTAATTGCATTTTCCAGCCTCCTCCAGGTTTGATATTACATATGGTTTTATTGTGCCAGTTGACTCCATCTTTATTTCCAATTTCCCCTTCTTTTATTAGAAATGACTTTTTGTAAATAGAAAAATCATTGGTTAAATCGAGCCAGCCAAACACATCGTATTTTAAATACAGCTCTACTCCAGAATTGGTTCTATTGGACTCGTTCACATAGCTTGTTAATATTACGTTGTCCTCTAGTATTTCTTTCTTTTCCTGAATGACATTCGTCGTTACCCTATGAAATAATGTGGTGAACAAAGTGATGTCACTGACACTCAACTCATGGGAAAGTTCTAAAACATGGGCAAACTCAGGTTCCAAATCTGGATTTCCTTTTACCAAATTTAATGGGTCACTATAATCGATAGTAGGATTTAATTGCTCATATTCTGGTCTATTGATTCTTTTTGAATATGAAAACATAAGGCCTTGTTCTACTTTAGCTCCTCCAAATCCTGTGGCCAATTGAATATTAGGGTAAATGTTTTGATAGTTTTGAGTAAATGAAGTTCCATCTTTTTGCTCGCCAAGGCTTTTATAGGATTCTAATCGTGCTCCTAAACCTAGTTCAAAAAAAGCAAGATTCCAGTTACTTATGGCATATACAGCGTATTTATCTTGATTAAATTGGTAATCTTTTAGTTTTATTTCTTCTTCAAGAATTGTTTTTTGGTCCACATTAAACTTCATTAAACTAGCCTCACCACCCAAATGAAAACTTAGAAAATCGAATACTGGCCACTGATACTCTACTCCCATCTCACTTTCAAAAAACTTACTATCACTTTTTGAGGAGCTTATCACCGGAATATCTGCCTGTAAATTATTGTTTTCTATATTATTATAGAAATTCCCTGTGCCTAAAGTTCCAAAGATGGAGAGTTCTGAGTCGTTTTTAAAATGTTTCATAAAACTAGCTTCAAAACCACTAAACGACTCTCCTCCATCATGTTCGCTACTTACTTTTGAATGAGATAAACTACCATCAGTTTTCTCAATGTCGTATGAGCTCTCTGTGTTTCCGGTATGATTCCCATTTTCATAGAACAAATTTAATTCTAGTGATGTGGAATCATTAAAAGCATAGGAAGCCCCGCCAATTAAAAAATTGGTAATGCCTTTTGTTTTATCCTCTGACTTGCTTAGCATGCTTTTGTTTTGGTCTACAAATGTGAGGTAATCTCTTTTTTCAGTATTTTCAACTATATCGTTTTCTGTTTCTAGACTATAATTAAAATTGAATCCCAATTTATCTTTTTTATAGGCCAATCCTGCATTTACAGAACCTGAAAAAGGGGCGTACCTTAAGTTTCCTCCAGATGTGAATTCCCAACCATTGCTCTTTTCTTTTTTTAGAATCACATTTATCATACCGCCCATACCATCGGGGCCATGCTCTGCTCCAGCATTGGTGATAATTTCTATTTTCTCAATGCTAGAAGCTGGAATTTGTTTTAAGGCATTACCAGCACCAATAAACGATAGTGCTGTTATTCTTCCATTAATTAAAACCATAACATCACTCTCGCCTCTAATACTGATGGCTCCTCCAACTCCAACTTCTACGGAAGGTGCCATACTTAATACCTCTACCGCTGAACCTCCGGAATTAACGATATCCTCTCCCACATTAATTACCTTTTTACCAGCTTTGGTTTCAATATGGCTTTGCTCAGCAACCACATTAAACTCTTGCAATTCATAAGACGAACTGGCCAACTTGATAGACCCCATTTTTACATTTTTATCTGCAACTGATATCGTATCAACAACAAGAGTTTCGTAACCAATAACAGATATTTTGAGTTGATAGACTCCTCTAGGAATTTTTTGAAATTTAAAACTACCATCCAATTCAGAAATGATTCCATATACCTTACTAGTATCGTTTTGACTTAATAGTAAATTAGCAAAAGGGAGCTCAGTTTTGGTTTCCTTTCCAACTATTTTTCCAGAGATATTTTTTTGTGCAAAACCGACTATTGAGATGATGAGACAGCTTATGATGAGGATGGTTTTTTTCATCTATTTTCTTTTATTGCAAAAGAAGTAGATATAGCTATACTGGCACTTTGTTTTTAGCTCAACGACCTATCCTGAACGATAAAGAACAATAGATTCTAATTATTTCTCATGTACCAAACAATTTTCCTTACTTTTGCCACAAGTTTCAGGGAATCCTGTGGAAATCAGGAACAGTTCCCGCTGCTGTAAGTCCCAAGTGCTTTTGCGCTTGATTCACCCACATCCACTATTCAATACTGAATGGGAAGGAAATGAAGTTGGACAAGTCAGAATACCTGAAATGATAATTTACATGTTCAGCTTTCGGTGAAAAAGCGGCGAATAAAGACGATAATTTCTGATTTATTTTTCATTTTTTAAGCCTGGGCTATTTAAATCGTTTAGATGAAAAAAGCCATTTTTAATTGGAGCGGAGGAAAAGATTCTGCTTTTGCCTTAGGAGAAGTTTTAGCAAAAAAGGAATATGATATTTCTTTTTTAATGACTTCTATTGGTCAAGAAAACAGACGGGTGAGTATGCATGGAGTACATGAGGAATTAATGCTGGAACAAGCTAAAGCCATTGGTCTTCCCATTACATTTCTTGAACTTCCTGAACAACCTGATATGGAAACCTATGAAAAGCATCTTACTGCACTCATGCAAAAAGCCAAATCAGATGGCATTGAGGAGTCTATATTTGGAGATATTTTCTTGGAAGATTTAAGAGCTTATAGAGAAAAACAATTGGAGCAAATTGGTTTTAATGCTGTGTTCCCTCTCTGGAAAAGAAAAACCAGCTTGTTAATTCAAGAGTTTATTGAAAAAGGTTATAAAACCATTATTACTGCTGTTGATGCTTCAAAACTTTCTAAGGATTTTGTTGGTGAAATAATCACTAAAGAGCTCATTAAAAAGCTTCCAAAAAACGTAGATCCATGCGGTGAAAATGGCGAATTCCATAGCTTTGTGTTTGATGCCCCTTACTTCACCTCACCTTTAGAAATAAAAACTGAGGAGCCTATTTTAAAAAAGTATCACAACGACAATCCAGAAATCAGTTCTGAATTTTGGTTTTGCCCCATTTTAAAAAACAAATAATCATGAGAAGTCCAATATATATTTTCATTAGTATTCTATTTATCATAGCCTCCTCTTGTAATAACCCCGTGGAGAAAAAGCAAGAAAAGGCAACTAAACAATATACGCCCGAATATGCCAAGTTCTTTAGAATTGAGTATTTCGAGACCTATAAAAAAGTTGTTATTTTCAATCCCTGGGAAAACGAATCCTTAAATATGGAATACTATATTCCTCACTCAGGTTCTGAAAATATTGATGGCTTAGAACATTCTTTTATCATTAAAGAAACACCAAAAAAAGTTGTTGCCTTGTCATCCCCTATGGTTGGAATGATGGATTTATTAGAAATTGATGAACATATAAAAGGAGTTACCGATCCAAATTTAATTTATAACGAGGACATACTTAAAAAAGTAGAATCAGGAGCCATTGAAAATGTGGGGAAAGCCATTCAAATCAACATGGAAAAGATGATGGTATTGCAACCTGACTTGGTGATTGGTAGTGGTTGGGATAAACTCAGTGCTGATTACGAAAAAATGATTCAACTGAAAATGACTCCCCTGCTGATGTATGATTGGAAAGAACAACATCCTCTAGGTAAAGCAGAATGGATGGTATTATTAGCTACTTTTTTTAATAAGGAGGAAGCTGCTATTGAAAAATTTGAGAAAATTAAAAATAAGTATAACGAGTTAAAAACGTCATTGAAGTTCGACAAGCAACCTGTGGTGTTTAATGGCTCCGAGTATCAAGGAATATGGTATTCTGCAGGTGGTCAGAGTTATATGGCCCAACTTATTGCTGATGCTTCAGGGAATTATTTAATGAAGCAAGACTCTACAACAGGCAGTTTAATGTTGGATTTTGAAGTTTTGATGAGCAAAGCTTCTAAAGCTGATATCTGGTTATATTCCGGAACTCTTACAGCAGATCAGCTGGGTTTGTTTTCAAGTCCGAAATACCAATCTTTAGATGCTGTAAAACAGCATAAAGTCTATTCTTACATCAAGCGAATGAATAAAAATGGTGCCAATGAATATTGGGAAACGGCAAGCTTTAGACCCGATATTGTATTAGAAGATTTTATTAAGATATTTCATTCTAGCAATCCGGAAGGCATGTATTATTTTGATAAAGTGAATTACTAGTAAAATAAAATGTGTAATTTTTGATGATTAAATATTAATTGAAATAAACAATCATCAGCTATTTTAGAAGATCTAAAGGTTGATTAATCGTAAAATCAGGATTAGACTTTAGAACGATATCATCATTACCATGCCCCCATTGTGCATAAGCTGTTACCAAATCAAAATGATTTCCACCATCAATATCAAACTCTCTATCACCGAGCATTAGAATTTCAGATTTATCAAAGGGAGGAATATTCTCTAAAGCATATGCTATTACTTCTTTCTTCTCTACTCGTGAACCATCAGTATTGGCACCAGCTGTGAAATCAAAGTATGATTCCAAATCGAAATGTCTCAACAACTGATTGGCATAAATTGTAGGCTTAGAAGTTGCCAATGACATGAAAATACCTCTTTCGGAGAGCTCCTCAATTAGTTCTTTTATGCCTGGATATAAATGACATTGAAAAATTCCTTTATCGGCATAATATACTCTGTATAAACGAACCATCTCAGTGGCTTCTTCATCAGTTAAGTCATATCTTTCCTTAAAAGAATGTTGAAGAGGAGGCCCTATAAATGAATCTAAAGTTTCAGGATGTTTTTCTTCCTTTCCGAATTTCTTAACTGCATAAAGGATTGAGTTGATAATTCCTTCTTCTGGGTCTATAATAGTGCCATCCATATCGAATAGAACAGCCTGAAAATCATTAATGTTTATCATCTTTATTCAAGTTAATCATATAAATTAATCCAACCGACATTACCCACATATTAGAAAATCGAAAACCTGTAGCATCCTCATTATAAACCTTTTGGTAACCATAAGCGAAACGAGCATCTAACTGAAAAATTCCGACATTACTAATATATCGAAGCCCTCCTCCTAAGATTAATCCGAAATCAGCTCCCCGTTCTCTTCTAGCATATAAAGCTTCATTTTCTGGATGATCCAAAGGTAGTTCTGATTTTAAATTTTTATCAATTCTAGCTGAGATATAAGTCCCTAGGTTTATGATATATTTTACTCTGCCATTTCCTAAATTAATATTTGTCATTAAGGGAAATTCCAAATAGGTAAGTTCCGTTGTGGTTTTTAAAGTATCATCAAAAGTTTCATTCCATTTACGGCTTGAATAAAGTAATTCCAGTTGAATTCCTACATTTTTCTTATTACTAAAGACATAAACCAAGCCTGCATTATAACTCATTTCGCCAGATAAATCGGCAACAGCAGGCTGTAATGCAATAGACGAATAGTTTCCTCCCACCTTTACACCAAACCCCTGATATTCAATGTATTTATTCTCTTTTTGAGCATGAGCAACAAATACAATGAGCAACAATCCTATTAGGCTTATATATCTATTTATTCCTCTCATACACAGGTAGTTTTTTCTTCTTATAGTTTAAAGGAATATTGTAAGAAACAGTATAATTAAAGTTCAAAACTCCGGAATTATAACTTTTCGCATATCCAGGAACAAATTGAACTGGTTCTATATTAGTTTTGGACCGGCTAATAAAAGATTTTAAGCGCATTCCCATTCCTAGATACCAGTTTTTTAGAACTTCTACTTTAAATCCAGTGACAAACTCCCACCAATGTGCATATCCATCTTCAGGACCAAAAGAAGAAATGGAATTCCCCCAATAACCATTCACTAAAAGATACATTGGAACTTCCTGGGTGAATCGGGAATAGGCATATCTCAACCCCATATAAAAGATATCTCTATCATTCTCAGAAACAGGATTCCTAAGATTATAATCGAAACCTAATCTTATATAACTACCCTTAGAATTGTATTGAATCCGAACGCTCTCCTTCTCGTAGTAATTATATCCTCCTTCAAGCATCAAGAATATCTTAGGTTTTATATTATATTCTACACTTAAATCAACCCCTCTTCTAATAGGTGTTAAAGCTCCAGAGATTATGGTACTCAAGTCAACTCCTATTCTAAGGTCATGACGAATAAATTCTTTTTCCTTTTCCTCTTTTGCTACTTCAAAAGGTTTTTCCTCAGCTACTTTAAAGCGGCTACTATCTACCTCCTGTGCACCAACCTCAACAGCCAATAAGCTAATTAAGATCCACAAACATTTTAAGATTGACCGCTTCAGTTTCATCTATTATTTTATTAACATTACTTCTTTTAGTAATTTTATTTTCCGTTGTACTATCATCTACTATTTCATACCTGTTAATAACCCCACATTCTGTAGAACGAAAAACAGAATAGGGTAAATAATTCAAATACATAGTATCTACTCCATCATTAATTTTTAATACTACTTTTAAAAAGTCAAGACTATCAGATAATGGTATTGTAAAACTCTTAACTTCTTTTGAATTATTGTAAAGTATTGAATCTTCTCTACCAACAATTATCATACTAAAAGAATCAACAGCTACCTCTACTTCTAAACCATCTAAATCATATTCATAAAACTCGGTAAGCAATAAGTTATTTGCAGGCAAACAAGTCTCATTCTTAACACATCCAGAGTAGAAAATGCTAGCAATAATCAACAGTAATAATGGGTATGTAAATTTCTTTATCATAAATCGCAACAAAAATACATCATCTAATGGATTTGCTGGCACAATTGGTACATTTTCTACTTTCTGGCATGATAAAAACCCTTTGCAAGGGAATTTCATAGCCACAAACTATACAATTTTGGAAATCTTCCTTGTAAATATCCTCTAGAGCCCTGTTTAGTCCATTCAATTGATTTTCCTTTTTTCGTAATGCAGATTCATTGACACTTTTATTATTAATAGCATCCATACGACTTACTCTTCCAATGGCACAATCGGGTTCAATAGGTTTGGTTAGTTCTTTTAGATCGATAATTTGCCTTTTCAATCTTTCTATTTTCGAACCTATTTGTAAAATCAATTGTTCCTTTTGTTCAGGTGTCATCTGCTTTTATTTGCAAATTTACATTTATATCTTAAAACTTGAAATTGCTTAAATATTTAACTTTCAGATTTTGGCTACTCACATAAAAAGGATAAATATTGATGTTGTAGCAGCTAAACTAATACCTTAGGTACTTAGCCATACAACGCTGTATACATTTTACTTAAGGTAATTACAATACTGGGTATTTATTGATTTAATTAATCTGTTAAACACTTTGAGAAGTTGATATGCTTTTCATATTTATAAATTAATAACTGGGCTCTTTCCAAGTTTTATTCTCATTGTAAAACAATCTCTCTCCTTCAATTTGCAAAGGAGAAGGAATATTATTAGTAAACAACTGACCAGTTCCCAAACCTTGATAATTATTAGTTTTCAAGGAATAAGTCCATTGCGCTATGGCATTTAATCCCACATTACTTTCTAAGGCTGAGGTAATCCACCAGCCTATATTTAGCTGTTCTGCTTCAACAATCCATTCTTCTGAAGCTTTAAAACCACCTGTTAATGCAGGTTTTAGAATAATATACTGAGGCTGAATCAATTCTAGTAATTCTTTTTTCTTTTCTTGAAGATTCACTCCTATCAGCTCTTCATCTAGTGCAATGGCTAGAGGAGTCTTTTCACATAAATTCTTCATTTCTGCTAATTGCCCCTGTTTTATGGGTTGCTCAATGCTATGAAGCTTTAGTTGTGATAGTAAATCGAGTTTTAGGAGAGCATCATCCACCGAAAAAGCGCCATTAGCATCTACTCGTAATTCTAAATCCTCCTCGTTAAACTCTTTTCTAACAGATTTTAAAATCTCTAATTCTTGCTGAAAATCAATGGCACCAATCTTTAGTTTTAAACAACGAAAACCACTTTCTAGCTTGGCTCTAATTTGAGATTTCATATCTTCTGCACTTCCCATCCAAATCAAACCGTTTATTGGAATTCCCACATCTCCTTTTGTAAAATCAGATGGGAACAACATACGGTTCTTTCCCTGTTGAAAATCAAGCAAAGCAGCTTCTAAGCCAAATCGTATGGAAGGAAGATCTAGCAACTCTACGTGTAATCCATCAATAAAAAACTGAGGATTCTGTTGGACCTCCTCCAGCTTTTTATAAAATCCATCATGATCATCAGAACTTAATCCTTTAAACATATTTATTTCGCCAAGGCCATATTCATTAGGATTTCCTTGTTCAAACACCTTCACAAACCAAGTATCCTTAGTCTTTAAAACACCTCGTGAAGTCCCTGCAGGACGTTTAAAAATAAGTGGATATTTTAGAATTTCAATTTTCATATGGCAAAGATAAATAATGCAAGGCAAACATACACCTTCAGAGCAAGCTCATATTTTCACTTCAAATTAGAGAATCAATGATTAATTAAAAAAAGAAAAATTGTCCGCTAATTCCACTAATTTTCTCGGAACTATTTTCAGACATTTATCCGCAAAGCTGACCGATGTCTGAAGTCCATGTTAATTTGCGATAATCCATGGACAAAAAAATTATACGTTTACTCTGTGAAATCAGAATGATTTATTGAAAATAGTTAATTTTGCAAATCTAAATAATTCAGCATGACAAAAGAAAAACTAAACCTATCTCCTATTGTTCACGGACATTGGAGATTAGCAGATTGGAAACTCAATTCACAAGAACTACTCAAACTAACTGAACAATGCATTGAACTGGGCATTACCAGTTTCGATCATGCCGATATTTATGGGAACTACGAATGTGAGAGCCTTTTCGGAGAGTCATTAAAGCTAGATAAAGGATTAAGGAAAAACATTCAAATCATCAGCAAATGTGGAATTAAACTACTTTCGGATAAATACCCCAAGAGGAAAGTAAAAATCTATGATTATTCATATGAGCATATTATGGAGAGTGTTGAGAATTCCTTGAAAAATCTAAACACAGATTATCTAGACTTATTGCTTCTGCATCGTCCTGCCCCTTTCTTTAATGCCGAAGAAGTGGCCAAAGCATTTTCCGAATTAAAAGCCCAAGGAAAAGTAAAACAGTTTGGGGTGAGTAATTTCAATATCATCCAATTTGAAACTTTACAAAAGTATTGTGATATGAATTTGGTGACCAATCAGGTAGAAATATCTCCTTATTGCTTAGAGCATTTTGACAATGGGAATATGGATTTCTTTGTAAAAGAAAAGATACAGCCCATGGCTTGGTCTCCTTTAGCTGGCGGAGTATTATTTAGTCCGAATGATGCAAAGAGCGTAAATGTGAGACAGGCTTTAATACAAGTGGCCATGGAATTACAAATTGCTTCCATTGATATTATTGCTTATGCTTGGTTAATGAAACATCCAGCAAATGTGATTCCTATTGTGGGTTCTGGAAAACTTGAGAGGATAAAAACTGCTGTAGAAGCACAAAAGACAGAAATGAATATGGAGCAATGGTATCGTATTTATATTGCGGCTAATGGTGAAGAACTTCCTTAGTAATCAATTCTTTTAGAGAAAAATGAAATAGAGAAGGATTAAAACAAAACCTTGATGATCTCCTTCTAATTTTCAATTAAAAAGGTCGTAAACCAAGAATCCCCATTTATAGCTTAATAAATGGAGATTCGGAATGTATTGAGCAAAATATCTTAAGGTGTAATTTGACCTATACTTGGTATTTTAATATAATTATTTTACCACAAATCGCTCAGTTATTACTTCTTCCTTATTCTGAATGACTAGAAAATATACACCTGATTTCATATTACTTAAATCTAAATTTACAGGACTCTCTTGTTTTGGTATAGTGAGAACTATTTCACCTGTTAAATTGAAAATGTTTAATTCACATTTTTTAATAAAGTGCACAGAAACAAAATCACTTACAGGATTTGGAGATATCGAGAGCTTTATATTATTAATTGAAGAAATTGCAGTATTTTGTTCAGTTGTAAACTGCCAAGTTTCTGCATTTTGATTTTCAGCTCCTGTCTCTGATTCTGCTACTGGAACAACTTTCCAATAATATGTAGTTTCAGAGTCCAAAACAATTTCACTCAAAGAAATAGAGTAGTCATCTTCATCAGATTGAAAATTAGTAAAAGGCAATAAATCTTCGTCACTAAAATCTGAATTAATTCCGAAATATACTCTAAACCCAAAAGGAACTGTATAATCTGAATTCAAAACATATGACCATGATAACATTTCTAAATCTACATCTACAGTAACCGCGCCATCCAAAGGACTCACACATTCTGAAAGGTTAGGATAATCAAAAATAGTAGCTGTAGTTGTGAAAGACCAAATCTGTACATCTTCAGCCTCTGGTCCATTTTGGTCCATAGCAGTAGGTATAACCTTCCAATAATAACTTGTATTATTCTCCAATGCTAAAATATCAGCAATTTCTACAGAAAAGTTTTCCACTTCTTCATAATCAAGCCAAAAATATGAAACCCCGCTAAAATCTTCAGAATCATTAAGGTATATTTTAAATCCTGCAGGAATTGCAAACAAATCACTATCATAATAATTCCACGAAATGAGCACCTGATTTACAGGAATATCAGTACTTAAATCTTCTGGACTAGGATTTACAGCAACATTTGGATTTAGTTCAGCTAATTCATCTGCTCCAAGATCTGGATTTGTAAGATTTCGAGCTTGCCCATCAATATCTTCAGTGACAAATAACGGAACAGCATTTTCACGAATTAAAGGATCTGTAATTTGTACATATAAAAAAGTATCATTTATAAATTCTACTTGACCACTAAAAGCCGTTTGATCAAAATTTATTGCTAAAGATTGATAATCTTCTAAAGTTTCTCCAATTACAGGTGCACTACTACTATAGCCATAGTAAATAGGATGATTAATAGAGGGTTCGCCACAATAATATAAGTTGTTGGTAGTTTGGTTGGTAATATTACTAACTGTAGTAGCACTATTAAAAAATGCTGTGGCAACTCCAGTAGATTGGCCTTCAAGTATAGAAGTATTAATAAAAATATTGTTTTTTAGTGTAATAGGATTTTCGTCATTATTTACAACTAAAGCAGCCGATGAATTTTGAATATTTGTTGCTACATAATTTATTTGGATAGAATTATAATAAATTTGCGCTTCACTAAACTTTCTCAGCTCAATCCCTCGTGTTCCTGGTAAACCTGAAATATACGAGGCCGGAGATGCGATTTCTGAAATCATGTTATTATATATTGTCGCATTAATATCAGTACCAAAAACCATAATACCTGTTGCAGAATTAGTTCCTCCTCCTGTTGCACTAATGTTATTAATAATATTATTAAAAATTAGGTGATCAGATTTACGTGCATTCAAATAAAAGCCAAATATGCTGGTAATACCAGAATGATGATTATCAATGATATTATCGTGAATTTCAAACTGACCAGTCAGTGCCTCACTTGGTAAACTACTTGTTGTTGCAATAGCTGCAGGAGCAGTATTTCCTGTCCCAATTCGTTCAAGATTTGATATTTGAGTATGATGTACTTTAGCTCCATTTTGGCCTTTTAAGTACACCCCACATAAGGAAATATCATTAATTAGACTTAGCCCATCATCTATAACTCCAACCTCATTATCGAAACCCATGAAATCAACATCACCTGTTCCTGAATTAAAATTATAACCCATTATACAATTTTGAACAGTATTATTTAGAAATTTATTATCGGCATGAATTCCATCAGAAAGTGAAGGTTCATCTTCGGTTACTACATTTATTCCAACGGTTTGGTTAGTATTGCTCTTATTTAATGCTACATCTATATTTTGAAACACATTATGCTGACATCCATTATTAAGAGAAGCATTACTCAAAAATATTCCAAATTCTAGCAATTCGTTTTCCACAATTATAGATATTCCATCTAAACTAAAATAATCTGTACCTAATAAGGTAATCCCTGCTTCATCACTAAGTTCTGAACCTGTAAAATTTAAAATTGGTTTTTCACCTGTTTGATTCCATATAATTGCAATTGGACTGTCTGAATCACCTGTTCCACTTATTATTAATGGAGAATGATTAAACACCTGGTCACCACTCACTTCAAAAGTGATTCCTCCTGTGTTAATTTCCATAATATTTAACGAATCTACAATTGCTTTAAAATTTGGATAATTTTCTGAGGGTACAATTCGAGTGCCCGATAATTGAGCCATCAACAACTGACTTGTAATTAAAATAATAAAAGTTATTGGTAATAGTTTTTTCATAGAATAAGTATTTATGAGTAAAAAATAGAAATCTGTTAAAGACAAATTTAACTAATTTCTAAGAATAATAATAAGGTGTTAATAAATCATGCAGGGCAAACTCATACTTTGAATTTACGTTTAGAAATCGACATGTATTTTAATAAAAAGAAAATTAATCCACAGATTCCGCTAACCGAAGCATAGCGAGCTCACCGAAAGTAATTTTCACAGATTTAATTTAGAAACAAGCCATCTTCTTTACTTCAATAAACCTTCCCGACCGTCAGATAGGTTTTGAACATCGCCTTACATTTCATTACTCACTCGCGACAACTCTTCAAAAGTGTGAATAATATCTGAGCTAATCACCTGATACAATGGTGATTTTTAATGGATAATTCATATTCTTAGTACAGACCTATTTATGCTACTTTAGTTATTTAAAGATGTTATTTTGAACATTAGAATCATTAACCTGTTTTTAAAGTTGTGAATAAAAAATACTATTATACAAAATGCAATTCTCGCACATTAATATCTTTGTAACGATTTTGATAGATACAAACTGTGCAAATTTCTCTTCATAAAACATGGAGCCTCACGCTTCTAGTCTTGCTATTATTATTATTAGGCAAAAACTCCTGTGCCCAAGAATTAATAGAAAGTGGCAGACTGGCAGAATTACATTATCAATTTAAAGGGCCAGAACATCATAAAGAAAAATCAAGTCTAACCCATGCTCTTTCTTATGCCTACTCAAAGGATATTATTGATATAAAATCGAGTATTACCTATCAAGTCAATTATAAAGTATTAAAAATTCCAAGCAAAGGATTTGAAACGATTATCAGTCTTAGGCCACCATTAATAAAAGGTCATACAGAACTTTATGAATTTGATTTCAGTAAAGAAATCCTTCCAGTTCTTGCTAGTTTTAAAATATTTTATGCCAATGGCAATGAATTAATTTATGTCAAACCTATTCTCAATATTGATACCGTTAGTTCTTCTTTTTACTTTCGTTTTCAACATCAAAGATATGCTGCAGATTGGCAATTAAGCCTAGAGCAGACAAAATGGAGATTTAAATATTCAGAAAAGGATTTTCAAAAACGATGGGCTTTGGTTAATGATTATCAGATGGCTTACGAATGGATTGAACAGATTGAAAGTTTAGAGGAGGCTAATAGTATAACTGAGAAATATATTCAGAAAACAAGGTGGATTAAAGTATTGGAAGAAATTCAGAATTTAGAATTTTATCAAGAATTACTAGTCAACCATCAAACCGATCCACTACAACTACAAAAGAAAATTAGCATCCGACAGTATACTTTAGAAAGAGAAATTCAGGATCTTCAACAAAAGCTTCCTCCAAATTATCCTAGCTCAAACCTCCAACAAATCAGCAATGCCTATATTCAAGTAGAAAAGGATTTGTTGCAGTTTTCTTATCATTCTACCAATCTATATGGCGATTTGTATTTTGAGTTTAGTACGAAAAGCCAAAAGCACTTCTGTATCAGTCAAATGAAGGAATTATTTCAACTAATTAGACTAGAAAATAATTGGGAAAACTTTGAATATGGAGTTCAAAAAAACAGCCTCGAACTCATCAAAGAGCTCATGGCAAATAAAAGAGCCAATGAGGCTTTGTTTCAAGTCGAGCGCTTTAATCAATTCTACAAAAATGCTGAATTCTTGAACTCCTCAAGTACTTTTGCACATTTTAAAGCCAAAGCAGTTTATGATATTTATCTATCCTATATTGAAGTTTCTAAACAAGCATTAGAACATCAACATATAGATATGGCCATCGATTATCTCAACAAAGCCAGTGATATACAAAAGCAATATCCAATGGAAATCATCAATGATCTAAAAGTAGAGAAAGAGCTTCAAACTCTCATAAAAAGAGCCATGGATAGATATCAGCATCTTCTGGATGAAGGAGATTACAAAACTGCTAAAAGAGTAAAAGAAGGTATCTTGGGTTTAATGAAGAAGTTAGGTATCGATCAAGAAGAATTATTGTTGGAGGAGGGTTAAATATCAAATACAGTTTTACATCAAAAGATGTAACGTAACTCTCCCGAGTTGCGATTTAAAAACACTAAAGTTCTGTATCATTTCTAATATACACCAATCTATCCATCACTTCAAAAAGACCACTAAAATGCTTATTAAATATTCAAGCCCAAGACTTTACAACAACTAAAACACTATACAACAAGGAATTACACAAAAGCTAGGGATATAAGGACATAGCAGTATTTTTTGTACTTTTGCACAAATTTTTCAAGATGTTAGATAAATTAGGTGCCTTAAGGACCAGATACGACGAAATTGCTGAGCAAATGACCGACCCGGAAGTGATTTCCGACATGAAGCGTTTTGTTCAACTCAATAAAGATTATAAAGAATTAGAGCCTATTGTTCAGGCTTACGAAGAATATAAAAATATAGTTGAAAACATTGAGTCTTCTAAAGAGATTCTAAAAGAGGAAACTGATGAAGACTTCCTGGCTATGGCTAAGGAAGAGTTATCAGAACTCACAACTAGAAAAGACGAATTAGAAGAAGAAATCCGTGTACTTCTTATTCCTAAAGACCCAACCGATGAAAAGAATGCAATTCTTGAAATTCGTGCTGGAGCTGGTGGTGATGAAGCCAGTATTTTTGCTGGTGATTTATACCGCATGTATCAGAAATATTGTGATACTAAAGGATGGAAATTTGAAACTGTTGACGTAACCGAAGGAACGGTTGGAGGATTCAAAGAAATCATCATCAATGTTAGTGGTAAAGATGTTTATGGCACCTTAAAATATGAGTCTGGAGTACATCGAGTTCAACGAATACCTCAAACCGAAACCCAAGGACGCGTTCATACTTCTGCTGCTACCGTTGCTATTTTACCAGAAGCTGAAGAGTTTGATATTGAATTGAGAAAAGAAGATATTAAAAGAGATGAGTATTGTTCATCGGGACCTGGTGGTCAGTCTGTAAATACTACATACTCAGCTATTCGCTTAACTCACATCCCTACAGGTATTGTAGTAACTTGTCAGGATCAGAAGTCAAAGTTGAAAAACCTAGACAAAGCCATGGCGGTTCTTCGTTCTAGAATTTACGAACGTGAGCACCAAAAATATATGGATGAAATTTCTGCTCAAAGAAAAACCATGGTGAGTACTGGTGATCGTTCTGCTAAAATTAGAACTTATAATTATCCTCAAGGTAGAGTAACCGACCACAGAATTGGTCTTACCTTATACAACCTAAATAATATAGTTGATGGTGATATCCAAGAAATCATTGACAAATTACAAATGGCTGAAAATGCTGAAAGATTAAAAGAACAAGAAAACTCTTTATAAGCCCTCAACATGAATCGAAAAGAATTATATCAACTCATACTCAAGAAGAAATCATTTTTATGTATTGGTTTGGATACCGATATGAGCCGAATTCCAGAGCATCTGCTTAAAACTTCAGATCCTATTTTCGAATTCAATAAGCAAATTATCGATGCCACTCATGATTTAGCTGTAGCCTACAAACCAAACATTGCTTTTTATGAAGCATTGGGTTCTAAAGGTTGGATTAGCTTAGAAAAGACCATTAAATATTTAAATACCTTTGGCGATCAACTGTTCACCATTGCAGATGGTAAAAGAGGTGATATTGGAAATACCAGTAAGAAATATGCCGAAGCTTTCTTTGTAGAATTAGGCTTCGATTCGCTTACAGTAGCTCCTTACATGGGTGAAGACAGTATATCCCCTTTCTTAAACTACCCAGATAAATGGGCAGTAGTTTTAGCCTTAACTTCTAATCAAGGTGCCTTTGATTTTCAATTTACTGAATCTGTTTATGAAAAGAACAGATTATTCGAAGGTGTATTAAAAGCAGTTAGAAAATGGGGAACAGAAGATAATTTGATGTTTGTAGTTGGAGCCACAAAAGCCGAAATGCTCAAACAAATTAGAGATATTATCCCTCATCACTTCTTGCTTGTCCCAGGTGTTGGAGCCCAAGGCGGAAATCTTTATGAAGTAGCTGAGCATGGTTTTAATAGTCATGTAGGATTATTGGTAAACTCTTCTCGTGGTATCATTTATGCTGGACATGGTAAAGACTTTGCCAGTAAAGCCAGAACAGAAGCCAAAAAATTACAACATGAAATGGAAGAGATTTTAGCTCGTAAGCTTTAATCACTGCCAATTTTGATAAAATAAAAAAGACCATTAGAAATTAATCCAATGGTCTTTTTACTATTCAGGGGGAATTCTAGAATAAGCTCTTTTTACTTATTAGTGTTACTCCTAATATTAACATCATACCTATTGCAATTCCCCAATCAGAAACTGGTACAGTAGGATTAGGCTCCATAGTATCAAATGATACCTCGTCACCGTAAGATGTTCCAACAGAATTTGTTGCATAAGCGCGAACATAATAAGTAGTTTGCTCTGTTAAACCAGTCATTTCACTTGAGAAAACTCCAGTTCCATTACCATCTTCAGTAAAGTTATCTGCTAATGTAGGAGTCTCAGAAGTACTCCAGCAAATTCCTCTGGCTGTAACAGATTCTCCACCATTCTCTGTTACATCTCCACCGCTCATAGCAGTTATATCTGTAATGCTTGTTATAGCTGTAGTAGTAACAGTTGGTGCAGATGGAGGTACATATCCACCAACCCAGTTTCCTCTATCACCTGTTAAAGGAAAACTAACAAATGTTCCATCATATCCGTTTCCTGTTATATCTGTAACAATAGTCTCTGAAGTATTATTACCGCCAGGTGTAACAGCTGGATTATTGAAATTATATAAAGCTGCAAGTCCTGTTTCAGTTCCTTCAGGAGCGGTAGTCATATAGTTTGCAATTTCAACATCGGTTAGTGCTACATTCCAAACAGATAAATCATCATAAGTTCCATCACCTTTACCTTGATAAGAGCCATTTAATAGAGCTGCACCAAATGATGTTGATGTAGGTGTTATCACTTTGCTATAACTTCCTGTAGCCTCTTCAACTCCATCAACATATACCTTTACACTTCCTGAAGTTGCAGTAACTGCAAAATGGCGCCAACCACTATTCGAGAACATTATCACAGGAGAAACTGATGCACCAGAAACTGTAGGTACATAAAGCCTTAGCCTATTGGAATAAATCTCAATATTCACATAATTATTCACATTTGGGCTTCCCCAAGAAAATATTCTAGATGTTGATCCTGTAATATTTATCCAACCCATTACTGTATAATCAGCAGTAAATGGAATCATTGTGGTTGTTTGAATATGTTGCCCAGATGAGCCATCAAAATTAGCTGCATAATTTTGTGCATTCACTTGATTAAATATCAGTGATAAGCAAATTAATGGAAGCATCAGGGCAAATTTCAATGCATTGCCTTTAATTTTCATTGTAGATTTTTTCATGATGATTGTGATTGATTATTAATTTAGTTCATTATTTTATCCTATTAACTCAATATGGATATGATACATACAAATGCTTCTGCACCCAAATTTTGGATACAAAAGCATACATAATTATCTATCTCATTACAAAAATATTCCTATTGCTGGCTGAAAACAGTAATTTGTTCTGAACCGCTATAATTATGTTCCGAAATCACTTATTCCTGATATTTCATAAGATTTGATCTCAAAGAAATACCCAATATTTATATTATAGTAATTCCTTCTATTAAGAATTTTAGTACCAGACATGTTTGTTAATAAAATTGTTCTCATAGGAATTTGGGAAACCGATATAAGTTTTCTGAAAATATGACTTCCTCATTGACTTAATAAGAATACTTAACATGAAATTAAGTATTTCTCCTACCTATTTATATCCCCTAATTTTCGTATATTTGCGGCTCTATTTTAATTTATTCTAAATAAGAATAATTATGGCAAAAGATGAACAAAAAATACTTGATGATGTAACATCGAGTGACTATAAATATGGATTTGTAAC
>JADGDY010000246.1 GCA_016744655.1 Bacteroidales bacterium
CAGCGCTTCTCTTTTTTACAGACGCTCTAATTTTCATTGCTCGTTTATTTGTATCTAAATGTTATTCTTCCTTTTGATAGATCATATGGCGACATTTCAACCTTTACCTTATCACCTGGTAAAATTTTAATATAATGCATTCTCATTTTACCACTGATATGTGCAGTTATAATATGCCCATTTTCAAATTCTACTCTAAACATGGCATTTCCTAGTGACTCTATCACCTTACCATCTTGTTCAATTGACATTTGTTTTGCCATAATAATCTTACTATTTTTTTCTTAAAACTTCTTCAATAAACTCAAAACTTGACAGAATCTCTGCTTTTCCTCTTCGAATAACCACATCATGCTCAAAATGAGCAGCAGGGAGATTATCCAAAGTTCGAATAGTCCAACCGTCCGGATCTTGTGCAATATCAAAGGTTCCCAGTGTTATCATGGGTTCAATTGCTATTACCATACGCTCCTGAAGTTTAGGACCTGATCCACGGCGGCCAAAATTAGGTATTTCAGGCTTCTCATGCAAATTTCTTCCCAATCCATGCCCAACTAAATCTCGAACCACTCCATATCCAAATTGTTCTACATGATTTTGAATGGCAAAGCCAATATCTCCAACACGTTTTCCAGTAACAGCTTGTTCGATTCCTTTATACAAAGATTCTTTAGTTACTTCTAACAATTTTAGAACTTCATCTTTTACATTTCCAACAGCAAATGTATAAGCTGAATCACCATAAAAACCATTCATTAATGTTCCGCAGTCAATTGAAACTACATCTCCATCATTAATAGTACGGTTACCAGGTATTCCATGAACAACTTCTTCGTTGATGCTCATGCATAAGGTAGCTGGAAAACCGCCATAACCTTTAAACCCAGGTACGGCACCATTATCTCTGATAAACTCTTCAGCTAATCGATCTAATTTTGCAGTACTAACACCAGGCTCAATGACTTTGGCGATTTCTGCCAGAGTTCTACCAACAAGTAAAGAACTTTTTCTAAGAAGATCTATTTCTTCTTCAGTTTTAATAGTAACTTTATCTTTTGCCATTCTTACATTCCTGAAGCGGCTCCGCCTCTTCCTTTAATTCTACCAGACTTAGTTAACCCATCATAATGTCGCATCAAAAGATGACTTTCAATTTGCTGTAAAGTATCAAGTACTACACCTACCATAATAAGTAAAGATGTTCCACCATAAAACTGTGCAAATTGATTACTAACTCCTACAACACTAACAAATGCAGGCATAATAGCTACTAATCCTAAGAATATAGATCCAGGTAATGTAATTTTAGACATTACATCATCTAAAAATTCAGCAGTCTTTTTACCAGGTTTAACACCAGGAATAAAACCACCATTTTTCTTCATATCATCAGCCATTTGATTTGGGTTAATAGTAACCGCAGTATAAAAATAGGTGAAGATGATAATAACGATGAAGAATACCAGGTTATACCAGAATCCATTAATATTTGAAAAGGTTGATGCAAATGCACTCATTGATTCTGATTCTGAAAAACCAGCGAAAGTAATAGGTAAAAACATAATCGCCTGGGCAAAAATGATAGGCATTACACCTGCAGCATTAACCTTTAAAGGAATATACTGACGAACACCACCATATTGTTTATTACCAACTATTCTTTTAGCATACTGTACTGGAATACGGCGTGTTCCTTGTACCAATAAAATGGTCAATAGAACTACGAACACCAATACTGCTATTTCAATTATGAATACAACTAATCCACCACCTGATTGCTCCATACGAGAAGCAAATTCACTAAATAATGCAAATGGTAAATTAGCAATGATACCAATCATAATGATAAGAGAGATACCGTTTCCAATTCCTTTTTCTGTAATTCTTTCACCTAACCACATTACAAATAAAGTTCCTGCAACTAATATCAAAATACTAGAGATCCAGAAAAATGTAGTAGGAGAAGTAATGTTAGGGTCGAAAGGTGAGATAGCTTGAGGGGGAAGTTGAGAAATCAAATTCGTAATATATGCTGGAGCTTGGAATGCAGTAATTGCAACCGTTAACCAACGAGTAATTTGATTTATTTTATTTCTTCCACTTTCACCTTCTTTTTGTAGTTTCTGAAAATAAGGAATAGCCATTCCTAACAGCTGAATCACAATCGAAGCAGAAATATAAGGCATGATACCTAATGCAAAAATAGATGCATTAGAAAATGCTCCACCAGAGAACATATTCAATAGGCCTAATAAACCTGAATCTGTTTGATTTTTTAATGCTGCTAACTGAGTTGGGTCTACACCAGGTAGAACCACATATGATCCCAGTCTATATATCAGAATAACACCTAAGGTATAGAGAATCCTCTTGCGAAGATCCTCTATTTTAAAGATATTTCTAATAGTTTCGATTAGTTTTTTCATGAAAATTGGTTTTAAATGGTAGTTGCTGTACCACCTTGTGCTTCGATTAATTTAGTTGCAGACGCAGAAAAGGCATGGGCTGTGATGTCCACTTTAGCTGTTAACTCACCTCTTCCCAACACTTTAACTCTATCTTTCTTGTTAACCAAACCATTTTCAATTAAAACGTCTATTGTGATTGTCTGAAGTTTTAACTCATCAGCAATCTTTTGAATAGCGTCCACGTTAATTCCGCGATACTCTACTCTATTTATATTTTTGAAACCAAATTTAGGAACGCGTCTGAATAATGGCATTTGACCACCTTCAAAACCTCTTTTACGTTTGTAACCTGAACGTGACTTAGCACCTTTATGACCTCTAGTAGATGTTCCACCTCTGCCAGTACCTTGTCCACGACCAATTCTTTTGTCTGAGTGAGTTGCTCCCTCTGCCGGTTTTAAATTACTTAAATCCATGATTATATAATTTAAATTTCTTCGATTAGTAATAAATGTTTCACTTTGTTGATCATGCCTTCTAAAGGGCCATTCAACGTTAGCTCTTTAACCTGATTCATTTTAGTCAGGCCAAGTGCGTCAAGCGTTGCTTTTTGATCTTTTGGATGACCAATTCTACTTCTTACTTGCTTGATTCTTACTTTTCTTTCCATTATGCCTGATTTTATCCGTTAAATACTGTGTCTAAATCAACATTTCTTAGCTGTGCAATTGTTTTTGGATCTCTGAGGTTAGTCAAAGCATCTATAGTCGCCTTTACCACTGAGTGTGGGTTAGATGAACCTTTAGATTTTGCTAAAACATCTTTAATTCCAACACTCTCGAAAACAGCACGCATAGCACCACCAGCAATTACTCCAGTACCAGGAGCAGCAGGCTTCATGAATACTCTAGCTCCGCTATAGCGTCCATTCTGTTCGTGAGGTAATGTACCTTTAAGTACAGGAACCTTAATTAGATGTTTCTTAGCATCATCAACACCTTTAGCAATAGCTGCAGATACTTCGTTTGCTTTACCTAAACCATAACCTACGACACCATTCTCGTTTCCAACAACAACAATAGCTGAAAAACTAAAGGTTCTACCACCTTTTGTAACTTTTGTTACTCTTTGAATACTAACCAGTCTATCTTTGAATTCAATTTCGCTGGATTTTACTCTTTTTAAATTCTTATTTGCCATAATTGATTATAATTTTAGGCCGCCTTTTCTTGCAGCTTCAGCTAATGATTTAATACGACCATGATACAAATATCCGTTACGATCAAAAACAACTTCGGCGATACCAGCTTCTTTAGCTTTTTCGGCAACGAGTTTACCTACTAATGCAGCTTGTTCAATTTTAGTTACTTTTTGTCCGACAATATTCTCTTCTGTAGAAGAAGCAGCAAGAACGGTATTACCTTCAGCATCATTGATAAGCTGAACATATATTTGCTTGTTACTTCTAAAAACAGTCATTCTTGGACGACCAGCACTACCTTCGATAGTTTTTCTGATACGTCTCTTTATTTTGAGTCTACGATACTCTTTTCTGTTCTTTACTTTCATTTTCTAAAGACATTAATTCCCCGGCTATTTTACCGGGCAAGTATTATTTTTTTTACTTAGCGGCTGATTTACCAACTTTCTTTCTAAGCTCTTCACCTTGGAATTTAATTCCTTTTCCTTTATATGGCTCAGGCTTACGTAATGATCTTACTTTAGCTGCAACTTGACCTAATAATTGTTTATCATGTGAAGTCATAGTTAAAACAGGATTCTTACCTCTTTCAGCAACAGCTTCTGCTTTTACTTCAGCAGGTAGTACAAAATAAACATGGTGAGAAAAACCTAATGCAAAGTCTAATACTTGACCTTTAACATCAACTTTATATCCAACACCAACTAATTCTTGTACAGTTTTAAATCCTTCAGTAACACCTTGAATCATATTTGAGATTAAAGATCTATATAAACCGTGTTTTGCACGGTGATCTTTTAACTCCGAAGTACGATCTAAAGTTATTGTTCCATCCTCTACTTTAACAGTAATAGCAGGATCTACTTGTTGTTGCAATTCGCCTAATTTTCCCTTTACTGTAACTAAGTTTTCTTTTGAAACTTCTACAGTAACTCCTGCAGTAACAGAAATGGGTAATTTTCCGATTCTTGACATTATTATTCTCCTCTAATTAACTTACGTAACATAAAATTTCACCACCAATGTTCTCTTTGCGAGCTTCTTTATCAGTAACTACACCTTTAGATGTAGAAATAAGAGCTACTCCAAGTCCATTAATTACACGTGGTAAATCATCAGCGCCTTTATATACACGCAAACCTGGCTTACTTACACGTTTCAACTCTTTGATAGCACTCTGCTTAGTTTGAGGGTGATATTTTAGAGCGATTTTAATATTGCTATCGATAGTTCCTTCATTCTCTACTTTGTACTGAAGAATATATCCTTTTTCAAATA
>JADGDY010000247.1 GCA_016744655.1 Bacteroidales bacterium
GTCCTACTCTTATGGATACCTGTTGGATTTCTTGAGATTCAAAACCCAACATAAAATCACCATTTTCATCAGGCCGCTGTTGATCTAGTAATATCTCTATCCCACTAATGGGATCCGCTTCATGATAAACTCTAAATACAAATGCATCACCTGCTGCCGATTTACCATTAATAATAACAGGTAAAGCCATAATTGACGAAACCATTACAGTAAAAATAAAGAATAGTAAAGATAGCCTTAAAGATTTTGAATTGATCATATGAAGAAAACGAAAAAATGAACTAAATATTTTCCAAAACAATTTTCCATGCTTTTTCAGGAACAAACTGTTCAGCATCTCCCCCATGTTTCAAAATATCTCTAATAATTGATGAGTTTAATGGAGTATGTTCAGGTTGGGTAAGCATAAAAATAGTTTCTAAAGACGAATCCATTTGTTTATTGATTTGACCAATACTTCTCTCAAATTCAAAATCAGCAGCTGTTCTAAGACCTCTTAAAAGATAATTTGCATTAATACTTTTACAATAATCAACTGTCAAACCAGAATAATGACTTACGCTTATATTATCATAATCCTCAAATGTAGCTTCAATCATCTTTACACGAGTTTCCATGTCAAAAAAAGTGTTTTTTTGAGAGTTTTCTCCAATTGCTACAATAATTTTATCAAATAAGAGGGCTGCTCGTTTAATCACCGATTCATGACCATTAGTAATGGGATCAAATGAACCTGGAAATACTGCAATTCGTTCCATAAATTTTAATTAAAAATCAAATGTAAGAAATAATCAACTGAGAAATAAACGATTACTATTTATTCTCATCTTCATCATACCAACTTGCATACATATTATATGAAGATGATATCCTATTAACCTCTCCTTCCAATAAAGCGGTATCCATATCTTTTATTTTCTTGGCAGGTACTCCAGCCCAAACCTCCCCAGATTTCACCCTAGTTCCTTTTGATACGAGAGCTCCGGCAGCAATCAGACTGTTACTTTCAACATATACATCGTCCATTAAAATGGCACCCATTCCTACCAACACATTAGCTTCAATAGAACATCCATGAATGATAGCATTATGAGCGATAGAGACATTATCTCCAATTTCAACAGCTGCTTTTTTATAAGTACAATGAATAACAGCACCATCTTGAATATTTACATTCCTACCAATTCTTATGGAATGAACATCTCCGCGAACTACTGCATTAAACCAAATACTACAATCGTCACCGATCACAACATCTCCTACAACAGTAGCGTTATCAGCTAAAAAAACATTCTTTCCAATTGTAGGTTCTATACCTTTTACCTTTTTTATCAATGCCATAATAATCAAATTAAATATGCTGCAAATTTAATCAGATAAATATGTATTCTCAGCAATTAAAAGCCATATTTCTTATTAAATTTGTTAAATCAAAATCAAGATCATGAAAAGACCTTCCTATTTAAAACAAGGTGATAGAATTGGATTAGTATCACCTGCAAGAAAAATATCATCACAAGAAGTTAAATCAGCCGTTAAGATTTTACAAAGATGGGGACTTGAACCTGTTTTCGGTCGTCATATATTCTCTTCTTCACATCAATTTGGTGGAACAGATGAGGAAAGAGCTTCAGATGTACAAGAATTTTTAGATGACATTAATGTAAAAGGGATTCTATCAACGAGAGGAGGCTACGGAAGTGTAAAAATTATCGATAAACTAGATTTTTCGAAATTTAATGTTCACCCCAAATGGATAATCGGATATTCTGATATTACTGTATTTCATTCACATATTCATCAAGTATTAGGAGTGGAAACTATTCATGCCACTATGCCCATCAACTTTCCTGTAGATATAGTAGAAAATGAATCTACTTCTAGTTTGAAGCAAGCTTTATTTGGAGAATTGCAAGCCTATCAAATAAAAAAATGTCAAGTTTTAAGGGGTGGAACTGCAAAAGCTGAGCTCGTTGGTGGAAATTTATCAATACTATACAGTTTGACAGGTAGCGTTAGTGATATAAATACCGATGGAAAAATCCTTTTTATTGAAGATTTAGATGAATATCTATATCATATGGACAGAATGATGATGAATTTAAAGCGTTCTGGAAAACTGAACAAATTAAAAGGATTAATTGTAGGTGGAATGAATGATATGAATGACAATACCATCCCCTACGGACAATCGGCAAAAGAAATTATTTGGGAAACAGTAAAAGAATTTAATTATCCTGTTGTATTTGATTTTCCCAGTGGTCATATAGAACCTAACCAAGCCATCTATTTAGGTCGGAAAATTGATTTTCAGGCATATGAAAATAAATTGATGATAAGATTTTTGTAACTTAGTCGCATAAACATCATCTAATAAATATCAAATCAAACAATATCATTATGAGCGAATTTCAAGAAGTATTTTTAGGGCTAACGATTTCTACATGGTTATCAATATCATTATTTATTGCTGTTGTATATATAGTTGCAATATGGAAAATATACGAAAAGGCAGGTCAAAAAGGATGGGCTTCCCTCATTCCAATATACAATATCTACATATTATTGAAAATTATTGGGAAACCAGGTTGGTGGCTATTGTTATTATTCTTTGTACCTTTTCTTAATATTATTTTAGCCATATGGATGACTAATCTTTTATCTAAAAGCTTTGGAAAAGATGTATTGTTTACTATTGGATTATTATTCTTTGGATTTATTTTCTATCCTATATTAGGATTTAGTGATACAAGATACTTAGGCCCAGCAGGGAAATAAGATGGCCGATCATAACGACTTAGGAAATTTTGGCGAAAAGCTTGCACTTGAGTATCTGGTTAAAAAAGGTTATAAAATCCTAAATACCAATTGGAGGTTTATTCATAAAGAAATTGATATCATCGCTAGAAAAGGTGATTTCATAGTTTTTGTGGAAGTAAAAACCCGAAAAACCAATTACTTTGGCGAACCTTTCACATTTGTGAACAAGACTAAGCAAGGTTTTTTGGTAAAAGCTGCCAATGAATATATAGTCCGTTTCGATATTCAAGAAGAGGCTAGGTTCGACATCATATCTGTTCTTTATAACGAAAACAAAAAAGATATTACACATATTGAGGATGCCTTTTACGCTAGAATGTAAAGATTCCTAACTTTGCAGTATGTTAAACTCATTCGTTTCCTTTATTCAACAAAATCACATAAACTCCTCCTCTCCTATTCTTGTTGGTGTATCAGGAGGTAGAGATAGTGTGGTTCTTTGTGACTTATATCATCAGGCTAAAATTAATTTTGTCATTGCTCATTGTAACTTTGGTTTAAGAGCTGAAGAATCCAATGAGGATGAACAATTTGTTATTGAATTAGCCAACAAATACCAGGTTCAACTATTTAAAACCAACATTCAAACGAAGAAACTTGCTACTGAAATGGGGATTTCCATTCAAATGTCAGCAAGAGAACAAAGAGTAAAATGGTTTAAAGAACTTTGCAAAAAATATGGTTTTGAATATTACGCCACTGCCCATCATTCTGATGATGCTATTGAAACATATTTAATCAATCAGATTAGAGGAACAGGGATTTCTGGGCTTCATGGAATTCTACCTCAACAAGGGCAATTAATTCATCCTTTGTTATTTGCTAGTAGAAATGACATCACTGAATATGCGAAGAATAACAATTTAACTTGGAGAGAAGATAGTTCAAACAAACAAACCAAGTATTTAAGAAACAAAATTAGACATCAGGTCATCCCTCTTTTGCAGGAAATAAACCCTGGCATTAAAAACACTTTCATTGAAAACATGAAGCGAATTCATGCTTCTGAAGGCATATATCAGCAGAAAATAGAGGAGCTAAGAATACATCTACTTACTAAAGATAAACAAGGTTGGAGCATCCCAATAACAGAATTGAAGAAGAACGAGCCTGCTTCAACGGTACTATTTGAGTTATTAAAGGAATTTGGTTTCAACTTTAGCCAGTGTGAACAAGTACTACAAGAAAATGAATTTTACCAAAGCGGTGCTCTATTTCACTCATCAAACTATCAATTACTAAGAGACCGAAATCACTTACTGATTAAGAAAGAAAACAAAAACCTAAAAGACGAATATTCTATTAATTCCTTAGATACTGTTCTAGAAACCCCTTTAGCTCTTAGTCTAGAATCCTCAGAAAATAAAGAAATTATATCAGATAAAAACATCGCCAAATTAGATGTAGGAAAGTTAGTATTTCCATTAATATTGCGCAAATGGAAAAAAGGAGATTACTTCTTTCCTTTAGGTATGAATGGCCGTAAAAAACTAGTTTCTGATTTCTTTATTGACAAAAAATTGAGTCTGTTTGAAAAACAAAATACTTGGATTTTATGTTCAAATAATGAAATAGTTTGGATAGTGGGTCATCGAATTGATAACAGATTCAAAATCAGCTCGAAGACAAAGAAAACCACAACAATCAAGATCCTCTAATCTGATTGTGAATTAGTTAACGACATCATAATATCTTTAAAAAAGTCTAAATTGTTAAGCTTAAATTATTAAAATGGTATCTTTGTAGTTCACAACAAAGGAGGAACATTGAAATACGAAGGTATTAACACCAATGTGTTAAACGGCAAAAGATTCTATTACAGTTTCTTAGCTGGAGCTCAAAGAATTTTCGAACATCAGAAGGCAATAAATAAGATAAATGTTTTCCCAGTACAAGATGGAGACACTGGAACTAATATTGCCAGTACCATGCGCTCTATTATTGACACCTATATTCCAACTGCAAATTTAAAAATAACCGCCGACGCTATAGCTGATGC